>JBEKXG010000520.1:0-4066 GCA_049512295.1 Syntrophobacteraceae bacterium | reverse complement strand
AAAGCTTTCCTCCTTGTAAACTTTGAGCGGTTCACAAGGGGGAGGCTTTCGTATATTCCCGGAATTGTCAAACTCTGGGAGTCCCCCGGCAGAGCCGGGGGTTTACCCGTGATTAATTATATGTATGAATCGGCACTTTACTTGTGTGTTTTGATTGGGATATCGTATGATTTATGGACTCTGGGCATTCCAAGAGCTTTTTCGGACAAAATCCCTCCAATCCCATTCGGCGTCCACGGAGAGTCAAGTCGATACATTATTCAGGGTGGCAACATGCAAATTAATCAGGAGAAACGGCAATGGAAGTGAAAATCTATGATACCACACTCCGGGACGGGACGCAGGCCGAGGATTTTTGCTTTTCTGCGGACGATAAGGTCCGCATAGCTCTCAAACTCGACGATATCGGCATACACTACATCGAGGGAGGTTGGCCCGGATCAAACCCGAAGGATGCAGGGTTTTTCCGGGAAATCCGGAACTATCACCTCAAGCAGGCCAAAATCGCGGCTTTCGGAGCAACTCACCACCCGGGTTCGACCGCTGCCTCCGATCCCAACCTCAAGGCCCTGCTCGAAGCCAATACCGAACTGGTCACGATATTCGGAAAAAGCTGGACGGTGCACGTAAAAGATGCCCTGCGCACGACCCTCGAGCGCAACCTCGATCTGATTTCCGAGAGCATTAACTTTGTGCGGCAGCAAGGCAAAACCGTCTTCTACGACGCTGAACATTTCTTTGATGGATTCAACGACGATCCGGCATACGCGCTGGCCACCATTGGAAAGGCGATGGAGGCCGGAGCTGAGTGCGTCATTCTTTGCGATACGAACGGAGGGACTCTGCCCAGTCAAATCCAGGGGGGCATAAAGGCCGTAAAGGAGAAGTTTCCCGGTATTCCATTCGGAATTCACGCGCACAACGACTCGGACCTTGCCGTCGCAAACTCCCTGACAGCCATCGAGATGGGCGCTATACAGGTCCAGGGAACGATCAACGGGGTCGGCGAAAGATGTGGAAACGCAGACCTTTGCTCCATAATTGCTAACCTTTGCCTGAAAATGGGACTCGGCTGCCTTGCCCCTGAGAACCTTAAGAAATTGCGGCAGGTTAGCCGTTTCATACTGGAGCTGGCAAACATCCCCTCGAACCGCTATCAGCCGTTTGTCGGCCGAAGCGCCTTCGCGCACAAAGGAGGCGTTCACATCAGCGCAGTCGAAAAAAACCCGAAGACATACGAGCACATCGACCCCGGCCTCGTTGGCAACAAGCGCAGAGTTCTCATTTCCGATCTTTCCGGACGCGCCGCAGTAAAGCGAAAAGCCGAGGAATTCGGCCTGAAGCTTTCAAAGACCGATCCGGTGGCCATGCAGGTGCTCGAAGAGCTGAAGGATCTCGAAAACCAGGGATTTCAGTTCGAAGCGGCGGAGGCGAGTTTTGAGCTTCTTATCAACAAGACAATGGGTAGGAGCAAGAAATATTTCGAGCTTGTCAGCTTCCGCGTAATCGATCAGAAACAGAGCGAAAATAAGGAACCTGTGGCCGAGGCGACCATCCAGATCCGCGTTGGAGGCCAGCTCGAACATACCGCCGCGCTTGGCAACGGCCCAGTGAACGCCCTGGACAAAGCCTTGCGAAAGTCTCTCGAAAAATTCTATCCCGAGCTGAAAGGCATGGAACTCATTGACTATAAAGTGCGCGTGCTGCCAGGCCTTGGCGGTACCGGGGCAAGGGTGCGCGTGCTCATCGAATCAACTGACGGACAGGACCAATGGGGTACGGTCGGCGTCTCTCACGACATCATCGAAGCAAGCTGGCAGGCCCTCGTGGACAGTATCAACTACAAGATGTACAAAGCAGAGAAAAACAACGGCGCCGGAAAATCCGTGTAGACAAAGAAGATGCGCCAAAGCACGGGTACCCCGGCCTCAGAACTCTACAGGCCCGGCATACCCGGTCAATTCGACGTAGCCCGCTGCCGCCGGGGCCCGGCCCAGCGGCCCCGAGCCTTCAGCTCTGACACTTCCTTATGGACATTTTTCATCTATCTTCAGCCATTTATCCAAATCCACGGCTTGCTCGTATTCTTTGTATGTTGAGAGCTCATTGACAATGTCTCTGATCGAGCCCGTCTTCTTCAGGGAAATTACCGCCCGTTCAACTGCTTTCATGGCCGCGAAGAGGGGAAGGTACCAGTATAAGACTATCTTGACTCCGATATTTTTCCATTGCTCCAGAGTGAAATCAGGTTGTGCCGAAAAATGGTCCGGATCAGCGGCACAAACCACCAACGGGGCTCTTACCTCTTTGACCAGCCGCAGATATTCCTCAAAAGAGTAAAAATCCCCAACCATTGCCATATCCGCGCCGTTTTCAACGTACATGTTGAGTCTTCTAACAGCTTCGCCTACACCTCCGGAGATTTTGGAATCGGTCCTGGCGATGATGACAAAATCGCTGCTTTTTCGTGCATCGGCG
Source organism: Syntrophobacteraceae bacterium (assembly GCA_049512295.1). Classification (GTDB taxonomy): domain Bacteria; phylum Desulfobacterota; class Syntrophobacteria; order Syntrophobacterales; family Syntrophobacteraceae; genus SbD1. Next base: position 1,588 of record JBEKXG010000520.1, on the reverse strand, counting down.
GCGGTTCTTATCCTTTTGGCAAATTGTTCTGCGGCGATTGTCCGCTTTCCGGCGAGAGCGCCGCATCGTTTGGGAAAGGTCTGATCCTCGATGTGGACACCGCTGACCCCTGCGGTCTCAAACATCTGGACTGTTCGACAGATATTGAGCCCTCCGCCAAAGCCCGTATCGGCGTCGCAAATAACCGGGACACTCACGGCGCCTGTGACATTTCCAGCCTTTCTGACGATTTCCGACGCAGTGGTCAAACCCAGATCGGGATACCCCAGATCGCTCGCCTCATTCCCCAGTCCAGAGATGTAAACCAGGGGGTACCCTGCTTTTTCTATGATTTGGGCTGACACCACATCATAGGCGGCCGGGGCGATGATGATCTCTTCTTTAGCTACCAGTTCTCTGAATCCCATTTATGCCCTCCGACTGGTGGGGTTGATCGTTCTTATGTGCCATAATTCCGTGACCCGCGATATTCCTCCTCTTGTTCCGGCCGACCAGGCCCAACCAAAGTCAGTCAGAAAGCAAAGGGAGCAACCTCTCCTCGAGGACAATTATTTCTCCATTCCCCCGTTAATGTTTCTGTACCGGGCACCAAGTTCCGTGGAGAGAAGAAGAGCCGGGGTCTCCGTAAGGCCGCCGCCAAGCGCATGCTGGCTGATTTTGGATTCGATGAAAGTGGTCTTTCTGACAGCGGGGAAATAATCGAGTTGGGCGGAGCCGCTATTTGATATCTTGCCAGTGCACGACGTTTTCAAGCCGGTCGCGATTGCTTCCAAATTGGTTGATAATAGCCTCATGATCCGTATGGCCGATTGCGATGCCCACAAGAATTTTCTTCTGCGCGGGAATGCTCAGGTTCTTCCGGATAATCTCCGGGTAGCGTACGGCCGATTCCAGAATACAAGTACCCAAGCCTTTTGACGTCGCCATCAGGCAGATAGTCTGCACGAAGCATCCGCAATCCAAAATTGAATAATATCCCAGACCTTCGTCGAGGCAAACGAAGATCACCTGGGGGGCGTCGTAAAAATTGTACATTGATAAAGCAAAAGCCTTCTTCCCTTCCTGATCCTGGCGATCGATGCCGAGCAGAGCAAAAAGTCGCTTTCCATTTTCGCGCATCCGATTCATGTGGACTTCTTTCCATTCCGTGGGAGCGTCGAAATCGTTACGAGGGGCTTCACCATTTTTCCCCGCCTGATAGATTTCCCGTGCCAGTTGCTTGGCAGTCTCACCGCCCACGACCCAGCATTCCCATGGTTGGGTGTTGATCGCGGAAGGAGACCGTTGGGCGGCTTGCAGAATTTCCTCGATCGTCGCTCTGGGGACGGGATCAGATTTGAACTTCCTGGTACTTCTTCTCTCCTGAATGGCTCTCAAAATTTCCATAGACTAATCTCCTCGTCGAATCCTGCGGATTCAGGGCTGGATTGTTTAGACCGGAATAATGTTCAAGTTGTGCGCTATGCATCCGAACCGCATTTTGGGGCCGGATCCCGCTTTAACAAACTTCCGGGACAACCACAAAGCCCCCAAAAAATACGATTTCCCAATAAAACACGCAAGTGAAATGTCAAAGAGACTGGTTTTT
>JBEKXG010000519.1:0-4071 GCA_049512295.1 Syntrophobacteraceae bacterium | reverse complement strand
CGTATTTTTCCCCGCTTTCGACTGGGCGATTAGCCCGACGCATCCAGAGCGTGAGGAACGCCTTCTCTACACACAGGACCAGATATTCGAGGAGGGCATTTTCGACATTGAAGGGATAGTGGAATTCAAACCAGATATCGCCACGATACAGGATATTGAGCGGGTCCACTTCTGTGTTCCCGATGAACTGAGCGTGGTCACTGAATCCCACCTGATAAGCGCCGGCGGCGCGAAGACAATCGGCATACAAGTTCTCGAAAAAAACATCGAACGCGGTTTTGCCCTGGTTCGTCCGCCCGGCCATCATGCGATGAGGGTGGTGCACGGGGCTCGAGGCTTCTGCAATATCAACATTGAAGCCATAATGATCGAGTACCTGCGTCAGACTTACGGGGTTGACCGCGTGGCGATAGTGGATACCGACTGCCACCACGGTGACGGCACGCAGGACATCTACTGGCACGATCCCGATACGCTCTTCATATCCGTGCATCAGGACGGACGAACCCTCTATCCCGGTTCAGGGTTTCAAACCGAGTTTGGCGGCCCGGGCGCCGCCGGGACAACAATCAATCTGCCGCTGCCACCCCGGACCTCCGAGGAAGGGTTCCTCTATGTGCTTGAAAACGCAATCCTGCCCATGCTGGAGCAATTCAAACCCGATCTCATCGTGAACTCCGCCGGCCAGGACAACCATTATTCCGATCCGCTCACCAACATGAGGTTTTCCGCGCATGGCTACGCCGAACTGACAAAGCGCCTCAAGCCGCACATTGCCGTTCTCGAGGGCGGATATTCCATAGAGGGCGCTTTGCCATACGTCAATGTGGGGATCATCCTGGCAATGGCGGGACTCGAGTACGGCGGGATTCGAGAACCCGATTACGAACCGGAGAAGCTTCGGCAGGGACCGGAAATCACCCGGGATATCGAAAAAGTCGTAAAGGAAGCGTTAGAGGTCTGGAGGCACGGCCCTGGAATCCGGGAAGATAACCGCAAGAAGAACAAGCTGTTTCAGCAGGAGCGCCGGATTTTCTACGATACGGACATGATATACGAGGCCCAGCGGGAAGCGATCCGTTCCTGCCCGGACTGCAGCGGTCTTCTCACCGTAGACTCACAAACCGACAGCGGCCGCCGGATCTTTGCCATACACATCCCGCGCAAGGGCTGCAAGGAGTGCAGGGAAGCCGGCTATAAAGCATATGACTCGACCGATATAAGGAGATATAATAGAATTTTGCTCCAGGATAGGACTTCAGACCAATATTTTTCGAGAAAATAGTCAATTTCGACATGAAACCTCTTTTCATAAAGAATTTTACATCCGAGGAGCTCGAGGCGTGGGTGCTCACTCTCGCCGAGAAGCCCTTCCGCGCTCGCCAACTCTTCAGACATCTTTATGCGCGAAATATCTCATCGTGGAGCCAATGCACGGACCTGAGCCGAGCCTTTCGCGCACAGCTTGAGTTCGGCTCGGCGCTTGACGCTGTTTTTGTGTCCCGGATCGATGAAGCCCCTGACGGAACCCGCAAATACCTGTTTCGCCTTCACGACGGCAACTTCATCGAGTCCGTACTCATCCCCGACCCGCCAAGATGTACGCTCTGCGTATCCAGCCAGGTCGGGTGCGCGCTCGGGTGCAAGTTTTGCCTGACCGGAAGCATAGGATTCAAACGCAATCTCGATACCGCAGAGATAGTCGACCAGGTATGCCAGACGCTTCGAGACCCGGTGCTGGGGCCGCGAATAAACAGCCTGGTATTTATGGGAATGGGCGAGCCGCTGGCAAATTATGACCAGGTCGTCCGGGCCATCAGCATCATGACGGACCCGAACGGACTGATGTTCTCACACCGGCGGGTGACCCTGTCGACCGTCGGGCTTGTCCCGCAGATGCGGCGACTCGGGATGGAAACACCTGTAAACCTTGCGGTAAGCATTCATGCGGCCAATGATAAGCTAAGAGACGAGCTCATGCCTGTTAACAGGACATATCCGCTTGCCGAGCTTATGCGGGCCTGCCGCGAGTATCCGCTTGCGCCAAGAAAGCGGATAACTTTCGAGTATATCCTGCTCGATGGAGTAAACGACAGTCCGGCACAGGCAAGGGAGTTGGTCAGGATTCTTGAGGGCGTGCGCGCGAAGGTGAATCTTATTGCTTTTAATCCGCATCCGGGTTCTCCTTACAGGACCCCGCGCGAAGAAAGAATTCTGGGGTTTCAGGATGTCTTGCGAAAAGCGAATCTAACTGTGATAATCCGCAAAAGCCGCGGAAATGAAATAGGCGCCGCTTGCGGCCAACTCGCCGCCGCTTCGGGAAACGATTCCCGAATGCGCAAATCGAGTGATGGCACAAGCCCGGCGACTCGAACTCGAACATGCGGGAATATTGACGTTGGGACCTGATTTTAGTAAACACAACGGTTTGCTTCCCGTGATAGTCCAGAGCGCTGAAAGCGGGAAGGTGCTCATGTTGGCGTACATGAACGAGCTGGCCTGGAACAAGACTCTCGAGACCGGGAAAGCCCACTACTGGAGCAGGTCCAGGCAGAAGCTGTGGATGAAGGGTGAAGAATCGGGAAACCTTCAGCTCGTTCGAGAAGTTTCCATCGACTGCGACTCCGACGCCATCCTTCTTAAGGTTGATCAGATAGGGGGTGCGGCTTGCCATACCGGCTTTGAAAGCTGCTTTTACCGATTTTTCAAGGACGGCCGCTTTGAAGTACGGGGAGTTCGCGTTTTTGACCCCCGGGAGGTTTATAAGAAGTGAAACAGCTCATACTCGGCATTCCGAAGGGAAGTCTTCAGGAATCCACTCTCAGGCTCTTTCGGCAATCCGGCTGGAAAATATCGCTTTCCGACAGAAACTATTTCCCGGAGATCAACGATCCGTGCATCAGTTGCTCGATCTGCCGCGCCCAGGAAATGTCCCGTTACGTCGAGAACGGCACGTTCGACGTCGGACTCACCGGACGCGACTGGATCATGGAAAACGACTCCAAAATCCATGTGGTGGCCGATCTGATTTACTCGAAGGTGAGCCAGCGGCCCGCAAGGTGGGTCCTGGCAGTGCCGATGGACTCCAGCATCCAAAGCGAAGAGGACCTGGAGGGGAAGAAAGTGGCGACCGAACTGGTCAACTTTACCCGGCGCCACTTTGAGTCAAAGGACATCAAGGTAAACGTGGAGTTTTCCTGGGGCGCTACGGAGGCCAAAGTCATTTCCGGCCTTTGTGACGCGATTGTGGAAGTCACCGAAACAGGCTCGACGATGCGCGCAAACGGCCTCAGGATCGTCGAGGAACTGATGCAGTCCAATACTCAGCTCATCGCGAACTTCGATGCATGGCAGGACCCCTGGAAACGCGACAAGATAGAGCACATCGCCCTGCTGCTTCAGGGTGCGCTGCGCGCCGAAGGCCTCGTCGCGCTCAAAATGAACGTGCCCCGGGAAAAAATCGAGGGCGTGATCGAGATTCTACCGAGCTTGAATGCCCCGACAATCGCCCACCTGTACCAGTCCGACTGGCTTTCCGTTGAGACCGTAGTATCAAAGGACGAGGTCCGCGAACTCATACCCAATTTGATCAAGAGAGGCGCCGAAGGCATTATCGAGTATTCCCTGAACAAGGTAATCTAAATGATAAGACGTCCAGCGCTTTTGTCTTTCGCTCTTCTTCTGGTGATTTCAGGCTGCGCCGGCACTTCCGCTACCAGGGAGCCCTCTTATCCGGTCAGCAAACTTCAGGATATGGGCGAGAAATACATGTCGGCCGGAGACACGGCGAGCGCTCTGAAATTCCTTACTGAGGCCGAGCAGAAAAAGCCCAACGACCCCGTCATACAGTATGATCTCGGATTGGCTTACGACCAGCGCGGGTTGCCGGACCAGGCGCTTTTACATTTCCAGAACGCCCTGAAGATTAACCCCGGCTACCCCGAAGCTATGAATGCAATAGGCTCCATCTATGCCAAACGAGGGCAGGTCGAACTCGCCCAGCAGACATTCCAGAAGGCCATGGACGATCCCTTTTACAAGACCCCGCAGATTGCCGCCTACAACCTTGGC
>JBEKXG010000518.1:0-4077 GCA_049512295.1 Syntrophobacteraceae bacterium | reverse complement strand
ATATCTGCTGAGTACTTCTTTCGGTGTTTTTCTCAGTGCATACTCTCGCGGATTTTCGATTGCCGCGCAAAAGCGGTTAGTGCTTGGTAATTCTTAACCCCCCCAACGCCACAGGAGGAATTACAATGGCTGATCTTATTCCTGTGCCCGATTCATGGGCAAAGAAAGCGCACTGCGACAACGAAACCTACCTCAAAATGTACGAACAGTCTATCAAGGACCCCGAGGGATTCTGGGGCGGGGTCGCAAAGCGGATAGATTGGTTCGAGCCGTTCACCAAGGTCAAAGAGGGAAGCTTTACAGGGGACATCCGGATCAAGTGGTTCATTGACGGAAAACTGAACGTTTCCTACAACTGCCTGGACCGGCATCTTGAAAAGAGGGGCGACCAGGTTGCCATCATCTGGGAAAGCGACGATCCCAACGTCAGCCGCAAAATCACCTACAGAGAACTTCACGAGCAAGTCTGTAAATTCGCAAATGTGCTCAAGTCCCTCGGGATGAAGAAGGGAGATCGGGCGACCATCTATCTTCCGATGATTCCTGAACTGGCCATCGCCATGTTGGCCTGCACCCGCATCGGCGTCGTCCATTCCATCGTTTTCGCAGGCTTTTCTCCCGAATCCCTGGCCGGCCGCATCCTGGACTGCGGCGGTAACGTTGTAATCACCGCCGATCAAGGGGTTCGCGGCTCCAAGCCCGTGCCCCTGAAGGAAAATACAGACGAAGCGCTCCTCAAATGCCCCGACGTCCACAAGGTGATCATGTTCAAACACACCGGGGCCAATGTTCCTTTTACCCCTGGCCGTGATATGGACTGGAACGAGTTGATGAGCAAGGCTTCAGCCGACTGTCCGCCCGAACATATGGATTCCGAAGATCCCCTCTACATTCTTTACACCTCGGGTTCGACGGGCAAGCCCAAGGGCGTTCTTCACACCACCGGCGGGTATCTGGTGTATACCGCCTTTTCACATCAGTATGTTTTCGACTACCACGACGGCGACGTTTACTGGTGTACAGCAGACATCGGCTGGGTAACCGGCCACAGCTATATAGTCTATGGTCCCCTGGCAAACGGGGCGACCACTGTCATGTTCGAGGGCATTCCGAACTATCCCGACTGGTCTCGTTTTTGGGACGTATGCGACAAACACCAGGTAAACATCTTCTATACCGCTCCCACGGCCATCCGGGCGATAATGAGGCAGGGTGAGGCGCCGGTCACCAGGAGCTCAAGAAAGTCCATAAGGCTCCTCGGCACCGTCGGCGAGCCGATCAACCCCGAAGTATGGCTCTGGTACTATAATGTCGTCGGCGAAGGCCGCTGCCCTATCGTGGATACCTGGTGGCAGACGGAAACCGGCGGTATTCTGATTACGCCTCTGCCCGGCGCGACTGCTCTCAAGCCTGGTTCGGCCACAAGGCCTTTTTTTGGCGTCCAGCCAGCGATACTCACGCCCGAGGGAGCCTCCCTCGACGGGGCGGGATCAGGTTACCTTGTAATAAAGGATTCATGGCCCGGGATGCTTCGCACAGTTTTCGGCGACCACGAACGTTTCAAACAGACCTATTTCAGCAACTACCCGGGGCTCTATTTCACCGGCGACGGCGCGCGCCGCGATGAAGACGGCTATTACTGGATCACGGGCCGCGTTGACGACGTAATCAACGTCGCGGGCCATCGCCTCGGGACTGCCGAAGTCGAAAGCGCGCTGGTGGCACACGCCGCTGTTGCCGAAGCCGCCGTTGTCGGTTTTCCCCACGATATCAAGGGCCAGGGAATATATGCATATGTTACCCTGAAGGCCGACAGGCAGCCCAGTGAAGAACTAAGGGCTGCGCTGGTTACATGGGTGCGCAAGGAAATCGGCCCCATCGCCACCCCGGATTATATTCAGTGGGCGCACGGACTGCCAAAGACCCGGTCCGGCAAGATCATGCGCCGCATCCTGCGGAAGATCGCCGCAAACGAGATCCAGGATCTCGGCGATACATCGACCCTGGCAGAGCCTGCGGTCGTGCAGGACCTCATCGACAACCGCCTGGCGGTATCGGCGACGGTTGCCAGGTAGTTGCCGTTTCTTTATCTCGATGCATGGGGAAGAAAGTGTTGTATAAAAGAGGGCGCTCTGAACGGAGCGCCCTCTTTTTGCTTGCGAGCTCTCGCTTCCACACCGTGGACCTCGCGGAGCGTGGATATAGCGGATGTCTCGCGACCCCGGATCAAAGCCGGAGCAGGCTCTATTTGACCAATTTTGTTGGAGATGGGCAGGTGGAGAGGGGGATTTTACAAAGAATCATAATTACCATTTGAAAAGACGATTTGACCCAGGGCGACTCCTGATTGGAAGGCGCCCCTTTTCAGATTACAGCCCGCGACGCAGAGGAGAAAACAGATGGCCCTCAGCCCCATGGCCGGAAAACCTGCCCCGCAATCGATTCTGGTAAACGTTCCAAGACTGGTTTCCACTTACTACACCAATCATCCGGACCCCTCGGACAAAAGCCAGCTTGTCGAATTCGGCACCTCCGGCCACAGAGGGTCGTCCCTCCATAACACTTTCAATGAGGATCACATACTCGCTATAACCCAGGCTATCTGCGAATTGCGCAAGGCGAAGGGCATCACGGGGCCGCTTTTTCTGGGAAAGGATACCCACGCGCTCTCAGAACCAAGCTTCACTACGGCAATCGAGGTGCTTGCCGCAAACGGCGTTGACATAATGGTCCAGTCAGACTGGGGATATACTCCCACTCCGGTCATCTCGCACGCCATTTTGGTCCATAACCGCAAAAGGGACTCCTTGGCTGACGGCATTGTAATAACTCCATCCCACAATCCGCCTGAGGATGGGGGGCTCAAGTACAACCCGCCTGACGGCGGGCCCGCCGACACGGACATAACCGCAGTGATTCAGACAAGGGCAAATGAACTGCTCCGGGAAAACAACCGGGAGGTGAAAAGGATTCCCTGCGAGCGCGCCCTCAAGGGCGGACGGATAGTTTTGCACGATTTCATCGGATCGTTTGTGGGCGACCTTCGCAACGTGATCGACATGGATGCCATCCGCTCAGCCGGAATTCGAATCGGGGTAGACCCGATGGGAGGCGCCTCCCTGCCCTACTGGGAACCAATCGCTGACACGTATGGCCTATCGGTCGAAATTGTGAACCGTTCCCTCGATCCAACTTTCAGTTTTATGACGGTCGATAAAGACGGTAAGATCAGGATGGACTGTTCTTCGCCTTATGCGATGGCAAGGCTGATCGGGATGAAAGACGCGTTCGACGTGGCTTTCGGGAACGACCCCGACTGCGACCGGCATGGGATCGTAACCAGGAGCGCTGGGCTTATGAATCCGAATCATTACCTTTCGGTGGCTGTCTGGTACCTTTTCCAGAACAGGCCGGGATGGAAAGACCATGCGGGAGTGGGGAAAACGCTCGTTAGCAGCGCCATGATAGACAGAGTCTCCGCATATATCGGCCGCAGGGTGTTCGAAGTGCCGGTCGGGTTCAAGTGGTTTGTGGGCGCCCTGCTTGAAGGCTCATATGCGTTCGCGGGCGAGGAAAGCGCCGGGGCCTCTTTTTTGAGACTGGACTCAACGGCCTGGTCGACTGACAAGGATGGCTTCATTATGGACCTGCTCGCCGCCGAGATCATGGCCAGGACCGGCAAGGACCCGGGCGAGATTTACTCCTCTCTGACCGAACGGTTCGGAAATCCTTTCTACGAGAGAATCGACGAGCCGGCAAACGCGGAGCGCAAATCCATATTAAAGAAACTCGCCCCGGAGATGATCTCAGGTGACACACTTGCCGGCGAGAAAATCGATGCAAAGCTGAGCCACGCGCCGGCAAACGGCGCGCCAATCGGCGGAATCAAGGTCGTCGCGCAAAACGGCTGGTTTGCCGCCCGCCCCTCAGGCACCGAGAATATTTACAAGATCTACACCGAAAGTTTCAAAAGCAGGGAGCACCTTATCAGGATACAGCAAGAAGCCAGGGAGATCGTCACCAACGCCTTCAAAGCCGCCGGAGTATAAACGGATGTCGGAAGTCGGATACCCTGCT
>JBEKXG010000517.1:0-4100 GCA_049512295.1 Syntrophobacteraceae bacterium | reverse complement strand
CCGGCGGAGCGACAGCGCAACAAATAGCCGGTGAAGCACTGCGTCAGGGAGTTGACCCAAGCACAGCGCTTACGATCTGGAGCGCAGAAGGGGGCGTAACGAACCCGGCCACACAGAATCCCCATTCCTCAGCAACGGGAATCTTTCAGCACACGGCAGGAACATGGTCGGATTTAGGGGGCACTGACCAGGACAGAACGGACGGCAGGAAACAGATCGAGTTCGGTGTGGCCTTAACCAGGCAAAACAGCGCGACCCTTGCCAAAGATTTAGGCCGGCAGCCTCAGCCTTGGGAAATCTATCTTGCCCACCAGCAGGGAATCAACGGGGCCACAGCGCTTATTCACGCAGACCCCGACGCCAACGCAGCAGAAGTCGTCGGAAATCCCAAAGCCATCACCCTGAACGGCGGCACTCCCGACATGAGCGCCGGCCAGTTCATAAAATATATCCAGGGCTACGTAGATAACCATTCGATGATGTATGCGGCAAACGGAACGCCGACCGCTCAGAACCTGTCCGGGAATTACGATCAACACCTTCAACAACTCGCCGATCAGGCCCAACGGGACTTTCCCGGAGACCCTGCGGCAGCGGACCGCTATCAGATTCACTACGGGCAGCAGGCAGGACGCGCGATCCAGGCTGAAAAAATCACCAACCGGGCCAACTGGAATATAGTAAACAACGCAATGACCGGCCCCCGGGCATTTCAATCAAAAGCCGAATTTCTTGCCGATCCGGCCACAAAGGCGGCATACGACGCGATCTATGCGAAAGATCGTTCGGTGGCTGATACGGTGGACAACGTCTATTACAAAAAGAATCTCGGACTCTGGAACCCGCCCGCGACTCCGCATACCGATCAATTGTACGACAACCTGAACGGCATGCAATACACGGATAGAGACCGCTTCGCAAACCTCAACCTCATGCAATACTACGGCGGCATGCCCGTCTCTCAACTTAACCAGCTAATGAGCGATCAGAACAAAATCCGAAACCACGACGCAACACAAGCAGCGAAACTCACAAACCTCAATTCCTCGATCACAGCAGTAAAGGACCTAACAACCCTGGCCGCAGCATCAGCCGAGTCACCATTCTACAAGATGGATGATTCCTCGCCTTCCCCGCCTGAACAGCAAAAATGGAATGGATTCGTAAGCAAATTCGCTCAGGCCCTCGAAGACTGGCAGCAAAATAACTCCGGCAAAATCCCCACCGACATGCAGAAACGCGAAATCGCGCAGGGACTTCTTTTTCCGAACGGTCCACCGGGACAACAACAGGCATCCGTTCAAGCTGGACCTACCATCCCTCCCGAGCTTGTGAGTAAATACGAGGCCATCATAAAATCGGAACCGGGCGGTTATCCTGTCACTCCGGCAAACATCAAGGCATTGTACGATCAGGACCAGGCAAGGGGGGCTAAATGAGCGACTACGATTTTTCCCGTCTGCCCGATCAGCCAAAACAGTATGACTTTTCCGCGCTGCCCGATCAGCCTGGGATCTTCCTTACCGGCGATGCTCCTCCGGTTGGCATGATGCCGGACTTATATACCGGGGAGCAGGTCCCGGATACCGGCGCGAAACCTCTCTTTACTCCTACGTACAGGCCGCGTCCACCTGAAAGACTCTACCGTGAGAATGCGCCGCAGATTCTACAGGACCTGTGGAATATAACCTGCCCGGTGCCAACGGTCGGGCCGCTTCGAGAGCACCAGTTGCGGCCCGATCTAAGGATGGATTCACCGGGGGTTTATGCGCTTCCGGATGAGCCTTATATACCCGCCAACCTTTCGGAAGAGGCCGAGATCGGGTTACGAAGAGGAGCGGCTCATGTCGCAGCCGGCGTCCTTTCGCTTGGATATGCCCTTGCGAAAGGAGAACTTCCCGACGAGCGCGAGGGCTATACGCCGATCCGCCAGGAAGCCTATGGAAAAACCTACGATGTCATAGCCCGCGTCTTACAGGTAAAGGACGTTGCAGAGCCTGACAGCTTTAGCGCAGCCCTTGTCCGTGGTGTTGGCGAAGCGGGAATGCCCCTGGTCGAGACGATGGCGTTATCCGCTCTTACCGGTGGGGCTACTGCGCCAGGCTGGATCGGGCTTGCCTCAGAGTATCCCACCCTTGTCGCCAAAGCGGTCCCGATTGTAAACAGCGCCCTTACTCGAGGGCTGCAGGGTGGCCTTGAGCCATACCAACCAGGGACTCAGGCGGCAACGGGTGCAGCGATTGGAGCAATCCTCGGCGGAGTGTCTCCTTACGGCAGAATTGCCCGAAGCGTCGTCGGGGCTGGCCTTGGAGCCGGCCAGGAGTACTTTACCAATCCCAACGCGACCACTCAGGGCGTTGTCCGAAATGCCACCCTTATGGCCGGGTTTGCGGCTCTTGCGGCAAAGGAAAGACTGACCCTTGAGGAAGCCGTTGCCGGAACAATCTTCGACTGGTGGAAGAATAAAGGCTATACCCCGCAGGAACTTTCAAGGGCGCTCCAGATTCAGGGGATCAGCCCGATTCTGAATGAGTTTGCGGAGGATATGACCGCGCCGCAAATGGAAAACCGGTCCGGCGTGATTGCGAGCATCCGGCCGGGAGAATTGGGGGCCGCTGAACAACCTGCAGGGCCATCTATGAGCATGGACAAACTAGGCTTTCGGCAGATGGAGCAGAAGTCTCCCAAAGGGGAACTTGACATCCCAGAAGATTCGGCGGATGCTTCAAAGAGTGGAGCGACTTTCGGTTTCCCTGAAGCTGAGACGCCAGTCGTAGGAGCAGCGGCGGCAGCGCGGCTTGATGTGAACCGAGCGACCGGCGCAGCTTTTGAGCAGGCCATCGGCAGCGATCTGAAACAAAGCCGCCTCATTATCAGTCAACAGATCACCATTCGGACCGGAGGCGTCAGGACCCGGGTGGATTTCGTTACTCGGGATCCTCTGACTGGCGAAATCGGTTGCATTGAATGCAAGGCATCATCGACTGCGCCTTTGACCAAGAACCAAAAAGTTGCGTTTCCAGACATCGAGCAAAGCGGAGGTAGAATCGTGGGTAAAGGTAAGCCTGGTTTCCACGGTGGCATGCAAATTCCACCTACAGAGGTCAAGATAATTCGGGGTACTGGAGATGGAGAAAAGTGATGTCTATAGAACAAACTGAAGTTGTAGATTTTGTGAGCATCGATCCCAAATCTGGTGACGTATATCTTACGATTAGCGATCATTTACCCTGGGATCGTGGTGAGGGAGAGCATCTGCTTCTCTTGCAGGATAAAATTAACGCGTATCTTCGTTTTATTGAAAGTGGCGAGATGGTCAAGGAACTCCCTGAGACAAAGGGCCGGAAGGTGCTTATAGAGCTGGTTAGTCAATTCCCATTGAGTGAAAAGGCAAGCGTATTCTTTGAAAAAACCAACGCCGTAATCCATGATGCCGGATTCATATTGCAATTTAAATTACTGGGAGCAACGAGAGTGGAGAGCGGGACAGCCATTAAATTAAAAGAGAAAACTAACAGGGATCTTTCAGCTCAGTGACCGGAACTTTTCCCACCACGCTTCTACAGACCATTCTTTAGGTGCGGCGCCGCGCCCACTAAGGCGCAACTTCTACAAAAGGCCACCGAAATTGACTCTAAGTTCGGCTCAATGTTTATGCCGGCGGCAGAAGGTGAATGACCATGAAATACTACCAAATAGAGCCTGAAGTTGCGGGAGGGATTGGTGAGCATAGCGTAATTGATCGATCCTCCGGCAAAATGATTGTCCGCAGACTTCACTATGTCTTCGACGACTGGGGCGGTGACGTGCTTTTGGAGAGTTGCCCGTGTTTCATTGTCACTGAAAGCGCAAAGAAGAAACTGCAATCGATTGGTGCAACCGGCATAAGATTTGACAAAGTTGAGGTCACGACTTCTGAACTTTTCCAGGAGCTAGTCCCCGATCTAGAGCTTCCCAAATTCGTTTGGTTACAAATTGTTCACTACCGGACACTTTTTGACGAGGGCCCCAGCCAACCAATGAAATTGGCTAACAAAGCGGAAGGAACGCCACAGGAATGGACAGTCCCTCATTCAAAAAGTAATTGAGAAGCCGCAGGC
>JBEKXG010000516.1:0-4102 GCA_049512295.1 Syntrophobacteraceae bacterium | reverse complement strand
TTCGACAGATGGAAAAAGATAAACAGGGAGTCCCCTAAACAGATAAATCGAGCACCGTCCCGACGCAAAAGCCGCTGGAAATTGTTGAATTCGAAGATGTTCCTGATGAAGCCATCTGATCGTGGAGAGAAGAAGCCGGTCTGATAATGAAGCTCGAAGAATAGGGACAGATAAGTGGGACCCCAGCAATCGGACAAATTGGGTTATCTGCCGTGTATGGCTGAGAATGTCCTCTAAAATATCCGCCTGCTGCATTTGCAGGTATGCCTGGTTCCTTTCAATGGAACCTTTGATGTTTTCACATATCTGATAGATATCCCTCCTATAAGGCAGAAGTTCATCAGGGATATTCGATTTTTGAATTGAAGACAGCAGAATCCCAATATTGTGGAGAAGAGCCTGATTACGCCGACTGAGTAATTCGCGCATCGTTACATCTCTCCCATGAGTTCGACTACGTCAACATAGGCGTGTTGTTCGAGTAACGAACGCAACTCCTTCATACAGGAAATGAGCTCAGGCATGTCTTCTAGCCTGTCTCCCCGGATAAGATCTCTCAACTTCTCAAAAGATACAGTAGACAGCCTGCCTTTGTGCAGGTGCCTTTTCTGATCCAAGTACCGTAGCGCCAAGCCTCCCAGTTGGGGATCAGCGCCGATCACCGTTCCGTTCTGCTGTCGTTCGGTATCTGCAATCAATGCCTGGAAACGGTCCAGAAAGGCAAGGAGATGTTCCTCTGCCTGGCATATTTTAGACTCGTCCGTGGGATCCTCTATACCAGCCATCCTGAGCTTGGCATGAATGGACACGATATTAACAGCAGAGATCAATTCGTGCATCCGCTCAAAATTGGAAGTTACCAGCCACTTGCTTCGCATCGGTGTGACCCTCCTATCTCAGGTTCTTACCTGAATCTCCTTATTTCTTGGTCTTCGCGCGCCTTGAGGTCCTCATCTCCCCGCTTCGCCTGGAGTGGAAGCCGTTGCGCCACCTTGGGACTTGACCCGTTGAGCTGGGTCGCCATGAAGGTTGTAAAGGCGGTATCTACTGGAGCAGAGCAATAACCATTTGTGAAGATTGCCAGAGGTTGAGCGGTCCCTTGGTGCAAGGTGGCTGAACCAGTAGATGCCAGGACTATCAGATTCTTGTTCACCTCCAGCGCGGTGCCTTCGAGGGGATTATCCACCACACCGGTAAGTTCGTCCGTGTCCCAAAGCCGGATAGCATTCGAGCTCTCTTTACGGAGGTCTGCCACATCCACTCGTACTTCTTTAACAAGTTTTCCTTCACCGCTTAACCTTCTGATTGCATCTTTGATCCCGCTTAATTCTTCCCCACACATCCGGCCGTCGCGCAAAACCAGCAGCGACTCCACGGGGTCTGAGCGTCTGGGTAGAACCTGTTCAAATATTCTGACAATTTGGTCTGCCAGTATCGTAGGATTAATGTGTTCACACTGATGGTCAGTCTTTTGCTGAACGTCTGTATAAATACGGAGATCAGGTTTTTTCGGCTTTTGACGCGCAACGAGCAAAGAGAGGGCAAATTGACGCCTGTCATGCCCCACATCTATGAAAAGCTGGGCTTCATGCGGACACTGTACATCAAAGCGAAATGGGATAATATCCATGAGCTGCAAAATGTCGAGAGCGTTCAATTTGACGAAATCGTCCCAACGTCGCCGCCCCAAGACAAGATCTTTTGTCCGTCTCTGCCTGCTCCAGATCCCGTTCTCTAGATAATCAAAATGTTTCCTGAGTTGTCGTTCCGTGACGCGTTTGACACGCCATCTTTCAAGCTGGAAAGCAACCTCATGGTAGGCAGTTGGTTCTTCATTCAGGATGAATAATGCCACTCCGCCACGGTCCTCTGACCGCAGCCGTTCGATTGCTTCGGATATTGAGTGATAGCCTATCGGCTTTGCAGCCTGGATTGAACAGCCCGCCCCGCTTGTCCAATCGGAAATTTCCTTGGTTAGATCGCGGGCTAATTGTTCACAAATTTTCCGATCCAGACTACTGGGATAAATAGAATAAAGCGTCCTTGGCATGGTTGCCGGCACGTAGTAACAGCCGGCTTCTTTCAGGTACTCCATCCTTTGTTTGTAATTTCCGCGATAAGCTTCAGGCGAAGCATTCAATGGTCCTGCCAGGCGGCTATCTCCGCAAAAAGTCAGGTCGGGAATCGGAAAGCGGTGTGTACGACTGTCGGCAGGTCTCCAAAATCCGGCAAGTAATCCGGGGGCCACTTGGCCAAGGGGCCTAGGCTCAAGCCTTTCCCAGAAATTGCTAATCATTTGGCGTCTCTGGTCGGGTTTGATCTTGTCAATTGAACTGACTGACTCCGGCAGAGTGTCGTTCATCACCCGGACCCGCAAGCATTTCGCGGCAACCCATTGGGGTTTACTTATGCCCTGGAAAGAGACCTGCACGGCAGAGGCGTCTCCGTCCATATTTAGACCTGGATACACGGCTCGATAATAGTCGAAAAGTGAATCATAACTCTCTCCTTTCGCTCGGATAATCCCAGTCGTCGCACAGGTGATACCGCTTGGTGCGGACACGAAGTAGCACTTGATACGCGATCTGCCATTGTCATAGATAAGAGTGCCCTTCTGGCCCTTCTGCCGTTGAGTCAACACCTCGAACTCTTTCTTGCGACTTTCCTGCACCGATCTCGTTGTGCCTGGCTCGAAAAAATGGGCCAATGTCTCGGTGGTGAAGAAGGCCGTTTCCACATCTGCCGATATACCGACTCCTTCGCCATCCACCAGCATGGCGGCTATCCTATATCGCCTGTAAACGGAAATATCATCTTCAACACGAAACGGTTGCGGTTCGAACCAAATCCGGTTGCTGTCCAGGGTCCAAAAGGTCGTATCGTGAGCCAGTTTTGCCATAAGCGCCCGTTCTATCAGCACCGGCGTCAAACGATCTCCGCAGGGTTCAGATACAGTAAAACGCCTTGCGTCCCGTCCCACATCGTTAATCCCTAATTGCCATTCTTCATCCTCAATCATAATGGACGGAACAGGGCGCACGGTGGCCACAAGCAGGCGGGATGGTGTATCGGCCGGGGAAGGCACCGCGGCGAGCCCATATCGACGCCAAAGCTTTACGCATACACGCTCGATCAAATCTGGCGATAGATGCGATCCACTGCACTCAGCTTCTCTGACCACCACGTATAGGCGTTTCCCTGGACGAACTATTCGAATGTTTGTCTCAAGCATGGCAGACTCTCCTGAAAAGGCAGTCCTTGCAAACCAAAGGTTTTTCGCATCGGGAGAACGCTTCGGCGGCCGCCTCGCCACCGTACGACTCAAGTAGTGACATTCTCTCGGCGTCCTGCATTATCCGGGTTCGGGCTGAAGCGAGTATCTCTGTGGTAAGTTGAAAACGAACCACCTCCTCTGAGGTCAAATACACTTTGCAGAGACGCAGGCAGTCTGGTGCACATGCGAAATGATCTATCGCCCACAGAGCATAAAAGGCCAGCTGCAGACTCTCATCTCCTATACCATCTGCATAACCTAGCTTCCAATCGAGCACGCTCACGGAGCCGTTTTCAACGAAAGCAAGGTCGATCTTCCCGCCAGCCTTGCATGGAAAATTATCCAATTGTATTTTCTTTTCCACCAACGAAGTATTTTCGACCCCGGCGCTACGAAAATTTTGGTAAAGTTCATTTGTTGCGAAAGATCGTACCGCGCCAAGGAGACGTTCTTCTTCAACTGCACAAAGCTGATCTGACTCAGGGACCTCATAGTAATATTCCTGAAACAATGAAGGCGGGTACTTCTCGGAAGGCGAGATTCTTCCATCCGGGTGTTGCCTGGAATAGTTCCAGCTCTCTCCATACAGCTTTCTTGCAAAACCGACCAGACGATCTGCGTCCCACCGGTCGCCCTCGCTTGTTTTCAAGAAATAGGTCTTGATGACCGTGTGAAGCGTACTGCCGGAGACAAGATGTCGGCTTTGAACCCTGGTTTTTAAGAAATGGAGCGTTTCTTTCGCTGGCTCTTTCCTGGCTGTATTCTTACTAGCGCCGAAGTATTGATAGTAATACCGTCTTGAGCACTGTTCCAATACTGATCTCCGGC
>JBEKXG010000515.1:0-4104 GCA_049512295.1 Syntrophobacteraceae bacterium | reverse complement strand
GACGCGACATTCTTCGGGTCGCGGCGGAATACGAGGCTGCCATCCGAACCGGAGAAGAAGACGACCGCGTGGATGAACTCGAGGACCAGTTGTTGGCCTTGATGGAACAGGCAGAAGAGGTACTGGAGCCGGGTGAGTAAGAAGAAGCGTATTCGAAGGGACATCGATAAGTATTTTCGGTCCGGCCGCTACTGGGAGTTATTGAGACTTTTGGAAAGCGAGGGACTGGTTTCGGCCAACACCACTGAGTATAGGGAATCCTGGAAGGCCGTAATCAGGAATGCTTTGAAGCATGAACCCGCATTTGATGAATTCCGCAGCGAGGTGGGGACGCTCAAGTCGCTGCCCGATGACCCGGGCTTCCGATTCCTCATGCGCCTTAGAGGATACATCGAGGGTCGAAACACCGCCGAGGACCTCCTGGAGCTGAAAGGGTTGCCCCCCGATGCCGAAAGGCTCAGGTCCAGTTTCGCCGCTTTTGTCTCCTCACTCCCAACCAGGGATAAGCTGAGGACCGTTTTGGAAAAATTCCTCCTGGAACCCGTCAAGATCACCCGCCGGCACTATGAACAAGTCGCTGGTATGCTGCCGGACACATTGCGAAAAAGTGCAATTGACCTGGGTGAGTTGATTGCTTCGGCCCGTCGCTTCAATCATAAGACTGTCGCCTCCGGAGGCTGGGACGCAATCGACATCTCCGATCTAAATGAGTTGGACGGTAGCCTGCTCATGTACACTGATATCATGCCCACGGGACTCCGGGAGGTCCTCCTTCATCCGTTCGTGCACAATCTTGCTCTCATGTGCCGACGCCTTGCTCCTGAGGCGCTCATCAATCAAGCCTCGCAGTTGGTCGGCTCGATGCCGTTCCTTCTGCCACGGCTGGCAGGAGAGAAGCTCGATGAGGTGGAACGAAAGCTGTCGATAAATTGCAGGCAATCGATGGACGGCAATGATGAAGATCGCCACGATGACCTTGCCCGGAAAGCGGAAAGCCTGAGCATTGAGGAAAAGCTGGCTCTTCTGAGCGGTCTGCGGCTCAAAATCCGCTCTAGTCAATCTGGAGAACCGGATTTGGATTTCCCGGACATCTTCGATGACGAAGATGAATGGGACGATGATGATTTTCCGGAAGAGCAGAATCAACACATGCCGCAACTCACCGGACAGCTCCTGTTCCTGTATCGGCGTATTCTCAGTGATATATCCGGTCGGCTTCCCGGTTTATCTCCGCGAGAAAAAAAAGAATTGGTCCGCGTGATGGAGCCGATTCTCCTGCAGGACCTGGAATTCACCCGGAACTCCATCCGGAGCGCCCAGGACCTCATGGATTTCCTCGACGCCGTCCTGACGGCCGGCTGCGCCGGGGTACGAATGGGACTGCTGACTGTCCTTATCTGTTCGCATTACCGCAATGGCGGCTTGCGAAAGCGTGCTGAAAAATATCTCGATCAATTACCCGCCCCAATGCAGCAGGATATGGAATGGCTCGCAACGGAGTGGACCGAATACTACTACCCGAAAGTACGGTCGCTCAAACCGCTTCTTGCCCGCTACGAGCAGAACGAACGTCTTCTCGGGATTTTTTGTACTCAGATTTGTTCGAGGTTGGAATTCTCACTGTGTGAGCCTCTGATTCTGGCCGGTCATCCTTTATTCGAGCCTGCTGAAACGAAAACAGCGAGGCCCAGGGAGCCGGGCATAGTGCGCCGTGAACTGGATGCCCTTACCGAATGCAAGCTGCTCGATCTTGTTCGGAATTACCTGCGTTGTCACCCTGATGATCGTTTCACCGTTGACGGACACCTGTGCTGGTTGAATGCCCTCCGTTCATACCGCCCGGCCGGGGTTTGGCAGTTCGCTTTGGATGAGTTAAAGCGCGGCGGGAGAGTGGGGAAAAGAGAGGATGACTTTTTCCCCCTGGAATCGCTCGACAGGATGATTGCCGAAAAATTCGAAGCCGTAATACTTTTCATGACGGAGCATTCGGATGAGCTTGCAACGCTTCCGATGGATACCCTCGATCCGTTGCTGAATGAACTCCTGGCACACCCGAGGATTCGCCCCAACCACGTGCCCTTTCTAATACGCCTGGAAAAAGTGCTCGCTGGAAAGGTCGAAGCCGGTGACACGGGCGCTCGGCCAGCGATGGACAAAATCAGGCGCCTCATGCAAAAGCTGGTAAAAAGCGGCCAGAAAAGCACCTCGAAACGGAAGCACAGACGATGACCCGAGAAGAAGCCCTCCACAATTTGAATCTTCCCCCCGATGCAGGCCCGGAGGCGGTGGAAAAAGCTTACCAGCGCCTGGCCCGGCGCTATCCACCGGAATTTCATCCCGATAAGTTCCGCACCATAGACGAGAGCTACCGGCAGTTGACATCCCTGCCGGCAATGATCGAGAAGCTTCTGGCTCCCGTAATCGAGGATTCAAAGCTTGATCCAGCCCTCCTCGCCTTTGATCCTCTCGTCCCCGAAGCGAGCCTCGAAGATGCTCTATATGAGATAAGAACCGCAGCACTGGCGGAGGCTCTTTGGAAGCCGTCTTCTCCCGACCGGGCGTCGAAGTCCAAAATGGGTTACCGCAAGCTCTTTTGAGGTCACTCTCTACAAGTAAGCCGCTGCTGATCCAGAGGCTCTTGGAGCAGGTGCTCCCCGGAGCAATCCCTGCGGGCTTAAATCCTCATCGATGTCAGGCCAACGAATGCCGTATCCGCCGCCAGCAATGCGCCTATTGCTCCTTTGATCGCCAGTAGCATGCAGGAGGCGTGGATACCACGCCAGAGGTGCAGTTATTGTACTCCCATCCGCCAGATCTACACTGATCGCGTCTCCCGAGAAATGGACGTCTTTGACGCGCTCACCAGCCTTAGGTTCGGAAGTGAACATGCCAAGCCTCCCAGAGTTGCTGTTGATTCTCAGTTTGTGCTCTCCAGCTTTCATGCGTAATTTGGCAACAGCCACTGGGCGCTTTGCGGCAAAATTCTGGCGATGGAGCTTGATCCGTTCGATCTCATGGAGGGTCTCTGCCGTGAGATAATAGCTCTCGCCACAATGGGGACAACTGATAACCGGGACATTCTCGATAACCAGAAGATCGTCCGCTTTGCCGTCACTCCGCGTCACATGACGAATGCGCGCCCCTTCCTTTCCGCAAATGTCGCATACCATAGATTATCCACCTCATCCCGTTATTGAACGTACACGGCAATGATAACCAATTTCCCCGATGGTCAGATCATCTTCGTCCATCTCTTCTTCGGCATGTACGGTCATGACATATTGGCAGGTGCGAATCTTCTCTGCTATGAATGCCGGCATAGATTACCAGGGATTCAATATCGGCAAGTAGACTATCCCAAAAGTAATCACCAACACCGGATTCTCTTTGATCATAGAAAGCTTTGCCGTCGTTCAGGTCATCGGCGACCTCTTTCAGTATAACGACATTTTTAGCTTTCACGATTTACGGCTCGCTCTCAGCTTCTCAAGAGAAATGAATTCTGCTTTGCCGGTTTCAATCTTTCTTTTTCTCTCCTCAAGGATGTCCCGATGCCATTCTGGTGATTCGATTCCGGCTTCGTCACCGATAAGCGAATCCCAAAGCGCCTCCATGGCTTGAAGGCGCTCAATCCTGCTCATTTTCTTGATTTCGAGCACATTCATTTTGATACCTTTCTTTAAAAAAATACCGGTTCAGCGGTGGCAAGCCCACGGCTAATGAAAGACAACAGCAGACTCCCCCTGCCGTGCGTCGGCACGAAAGTCAGCCGGCCTTTCCAAATTCGGGTTTCCGATAGATTGTAAGAGCCACACATGCTTAAAGAAATACTCAGATGCCCAAAATTTTAACTATTGATCGCCCGCATGCAGAGTGCTGGCTAAATATACTGGTCTCCCAGTTCCGTTATGAGCTTCTCAATGTCGCCGCCCGTCTGGGACGCCAAATCATGCATTGCGGATAGCAACCGCTGTCGCATCACCGGATCATTCAGTTCATCAAGTGACCTCAAACCTCCTCCCCTGCGCCCCAGCCGGAACATAAGCTTCTCCTCCGGAGGCAGTGCCAAATACCGGTCTATCACCGCGAGTATTGCATCTTTGT
>JBEKXG010000514.1:0-4112 GCA_049512295.1 Syntrophobacteraceae bacterium | reverse complement strand
TGGCTTGCCTTCAATCGTTTTATTAGCAGCGGGTACGCCGTAGGCGTAGCCGCAAGCCCCTTCAGAATTCTTCCTCGCCTTCGGTGAGGCCGAGGTTCGGCAAGGCGAGTTGATACATGGGATGGCCCTTATTTTGTACTATTTATGTTTTTTTTATACTTTTATTTAGTAAGTTTATCTTAGGAGGAGAGCTTGCACGTGATAACGCATTTACTATCGTTACCCAGGACCGCTTTCAGGTCATTTCCTTTAGGGACGGTGATTAAGCCGCCAGATTAGGTCTAAAGGAGGAAGACATGCAGGCGGGGGAATAGCCTTCGGCGCAAATAGCGCCCCACCGCTCACAACAAACGCCTCCGGTTAATTCCGTGAAAATCCGATTAAGAAAAAAAGAGAGGAATAAAAGGGAAAATAGAGACGTTTCCACCATCAAAAGGACAGAAACACCATAGTGCGAATTGGGAGTAGACGTACATGGAGTGGTATGTACAAAAGGCCGTGGCAGCGTATGGGGAGGACTCCAATTTCGAAAAATTCCGTACGAAGGCTGCAGCCTGGACTGACCTGGCGTTTGAGTTACTGCCAGATAAAAATTCACTCTATGAACTTTTAATCGAAAAGCTGAAGTCATTAACGGTGACCAACGCAGCATTTAAGGACTTTAGTTTTGATAAAGAAGGTAGCAATAAGCTTATTTCTTCAGGCTCTTTTTGCGTGCATATTGGCCGATTTGTCCGTCAGCCTTCCAGCCGTGGCGGAGCAATCGGCAACAGCGCGCCAACCGGGGCCGGTTTGCGTGCGCTACTGCTCTGAGGTCGCACTCAAGGGAATTTCGCCTGATAAAAGGGTGACTCCTGCCCCTGCGGATTTGCGAAATCTTCCTCCATCCAGGACCCGCCCCTGCGAAACCGGTCCGGCGCTTTCGCCTGAGACGGCGAATTCGATACGCTCCGTTAAACTGCCTGAAAACATCAAACTGATCGCGTTGACCTTTGATCTTTGTGAAGGGGAAAAAGAGATCAGCGGCTATGATTCCGGCATAGTGAACTATTTGAGGGCCAACAGGATCAAGGCCACTTTTTTTGCCGGCGGCAAGTGGATGCGCTCGCACCCGGAAAAGACCATGCAACTCATGGCTGAGCCGCTTTTCGAAATCGGGAATCATAGCTGGAATCACAGGAACTTTCGTAAACTCGGCAAAAAAGAGGCGGAAAACCAGGTGCTCTGGACCCAGGCTCAATATGAGCTGATTTGGGAGGAACTGCATAAAAGACCATCTTCTCATGAGGCTGCAGAGGAGCAGAGGAAAGAAATCCCGAGAGTGCCCCGTGTGTTTCGTTTTCCTTTCGGCGCCTGCAACCGCGATGCGCTGAAAATGCTTCAGGATTTGGGACTCCCGGCGATTCAATGGGACGTTGTTTCCGGCGATCCGGCAAAATATCGGTCAGCAGAGGCTATAGCCAGGACCGTGCTCCGAAGCGCCAGGCCCGGATCTATTATCGTATTCCACGCAAACGGGCGAGGGCACGGCACTGCGGACTCCCTCCCGATGTTTGTGCCAGGGCTTCGAAAGGCGGGATTCGATTTTGTGACGGTAAGCGAACTGCTGGCGTCGGGGGCGCCGGTGGCGGTCCCGGAATGCTATGAAATGAAGCCGGGGGACAATCTCAGGTATGATTCCCGCTGAGCCGGTCGCGGATCGGCCACTTTGAGCAATATAAAATGTTACGATTTAGCGACAATGGTTTTCGCGGCTCAAGTTCATTTAATTCTCCTTCCATTTTTATCCCAAAAAAGTTTACATACTAAAAAGATGTTTCACCTTCTGCTCGCTTCTTAATTTGAACTTGCCGGCCGAGGCCGGATTGGGTTTGGAATTGAGCTTTGGGAGTTCCCCAAAAGGTCCTGGAGAGTTTTGATGCGAAAGACCTATGTGATCGACACAAATGTTTTGCTCCACAACCCGGACGCCCTTTTCGCGTTCGAAGACAACAACGTAGTGATACCTTTTGCGGTAATCGAAGAAATAGACGATCAGAAGAAAAGACAGGATGAAATAGGGAGAAACGCCCGGGTTGTTTCCAGGGAACTTGACGCGCTCCGGGAATCGAGCAGGCTGTCGGAGGGCGTTGACCTGCCCAAGGGCGGCCGGTTGACTATCGAGCTCAATCATTCAGGCCTGATGGAGTTCCCGCAGGGACTGGACCCCGAAAAATATGACAACCGGATTCTCGCCGTCGCCTACAACCTGTGCCTTTCCGGAAGCGAACCAGTCACGCTCGTTACAAAAGATTTGAACCTGCGGATTAAAGCGGACGTGCTCGGCATACGGGCCGAGGATTTCTACAACGACAAGGTCGACTACGAGCAGCTATACACCGGCGTTGGCGAGATATATCTGTCAGCCCTTGAACTCGACAGGTTCTACAAGGATGGCAGGCTCACGCACAACTCGAATGCCGCTCTTCCCAATCAGTTCATGCTTGTCAAATGCAGCGAGAAGCCCTCCCAGTCGGCACTTTCGCGTTATTATCAGGGCTCGCTCCTGCCCCTGAGCTATGGTGATGCGAGTTGCTGGGGGATAAGGGCGCTGAACAAGGAGCAGAAATTCGCGTTCGAACTTCTTTTGAACGATCAGATAAAGGTTGTTACCCTGGTTGGCCGTGCAGGAACCGGGAAGACCCTGCTGGCCCTGGCGGTGGGGCTTGAAAAAGTGCTTGAGGAAAACGCGTACAGCAGGCTTCTGGTAACACGTCCGGTCATTCCCATGGGGGATGATATCGGGTTTTTGCCGGGGACAAAGGAAGAGAAACTCCGGCCTTGGATGCAGCCGATCTATGACAATCTCGAATTCCTTTTCAGAAACTGTTCGGAGCCTTTCGAGGTGCTCCAGGACCTTATCAGGAAAGGAATGCTCGATCTGGAGGCTCTCACCTATATCCGCGGGCGCAGCATCCCGCGGCAGTTTATAATCTGCGATGAGGCCCAGAACCTCTCTCCCCATATGATCAAGACGCTCATCACTCGAGTCGGCGAGGATACAAAAATAGTACTTACGGGAGATCCCGAGCAGATCGACCATCCCTACCTCGATGCCAGCAGCAATGGATTGACCTACCTGGTCGAAAGGATCAAGAACGAGGATATATCCGGCCACGTGGTTCTGATCAAAGGGGAACGTTCGAAAGTGGCCGAACTGGGCGGGAAATTGTTGTAAATCATTCCGGATACAGGACGCCGGATAACATCGCGTATCCGGCGTTCGGCTCTGCCCTCCGTCTACCTGTGATCGATTACGAATGTTTCGGAGTAAATATTGTCGAATGAAATCTCGCCGGCCAGTTGCGCTATGTCCGCCGGGTCTGCGCCGGTCGCCCTTTCAAATCCCCTGAGCGCGGACTGGTTGCTCGCCAGTATTTCGGCTCCCCCGGATGAGGCCAGGTATCTTTCTGAGATCCCGTTGAGTTGCGAGAGCATCTGTCCGGCGAGGTCCTGCTTTTTCGACGGTTCGCAGGATGCGTATTTCTCGTATGTATATTCGATATCGAGCAAACGCTGTTCAGAGGCGATGAGGAAGAAGGTCTCCCTGCCGGTCCTGCTGTCGAGTTGAAACCAGGCTTCCCCTTTAGGTGAGTAGTATTTACGGCCGGTCTGGTAGTCCGTATCGAACTGCTTCAGACTGTAGGGGAAAAGCATGGCCAAATCCCCCTGTGAGTCCTGGTGGATCAGGTAGACAAAGCATTTTTTCCTTATCTGGATCATCATCTTGAGCTTATCCCCGGACGACAGGACCATTTGTGTGCTTACAGTCTCGACCCTTGGGGGGTTAGACGAGGCGCGGATTGCTCCAAAAGCCCAAAGTATCCTGCCGTCGTTGCTTTCTTTTTGGGAACCAGACCTTGCCGGCGCGCTCGAATGGAATAAAAAGACCAACGCCAGCGCCAAAGATAAAACGTTTGTGCAAAACCGCATGCTTTCCCCTTTCTCAAAGGAGTTGTAATCAAACATGGCGGATTCTACGCTTTTGCCGCCCCGATGGCAAATGGCCGGAGCTTCTCGGAATAATTCTTCGGAGTTATCAGGGCATTCAGGGGCGGATAAAAAGGCTGTTG
>JBEKXG010000513.1:0-4137 GCA_049512295.1 Syntrophobacteraceae bacterium | reverse complement strand
GGGCGCACGCGCACAGCGCTCAGCCCTTCCAGCACGGTTATCTGTTGCGCGGTGTATTCGTCCTGAGGAAAATTGGGCAAGATGTCGATATTTTGCATAAACTGATAATCCCTCTGCTCGCTTTAAGTCCAGGCGATTTCTCTGCGGGCGCAAATTGGGCTGGCGTAAATAAGCCATTGAAACCGCTCAATAAATCAAGCAAGTATACCGCTTTTCACCGCATTTTTCAATGCAAATCGGGCGCGGCCCTCTTTTGACTGCCAAGGCTGGGAAAGGGTTTGACGAGGGTGGGTGAAATTTTTTCAGCCGGCCAAAAACTGGTCTATCCCCAGCTCTTTTGCCCGCTCTCTTACGCTGCCGGCTACTGCCGGGGCCATTTCGATGTCGTCGGGCCAGGGACGGGTATGGCCGTCTTCGGCGCTTTTTCTGGCAGCGTCAATGACCATGCGCCCGCCTTGCCTCAGAATGTCCCTCTTGGGATCGACATTGTTAAACACCTTCCAGAGTACGAGCGAATAATCCCGGAGGTCAATGCCGGAGTCCAGCAGGACCAATATCGGGAAAGCCTTCAGCGCCCGTTTTCGCAGGAGCCTCTCGGACAGGGTCCTGCCCGCGGTGCGGCCGTCTTTGGCGAAATTAAGAAGCAGCAGGCGGTTTCGGACATCGAGCGGGGGTGAATGGAAACCGGTCAGCAGGACTGATGTATTTCTTATGCTTTTTTCGATTACCTCGTCCGCCGGAATCGGCCCCCCTGCCCGCTTGGGCCTTTCCCTTTCATCCGGGCGCCTGCCTGTGGCGTCGATCCCTATCTTGGCCCCGAAAAGCGCATCGGGGGCGCTGTGGTCCAGGACGTCCAGAACGCCTTCCGTAATATAGATATCGCTCTCCACGTCAACTTCATTCAGAATCGTCTCCAGGACCTTTCGGGGATTTTTCAGGTCAACTCCGCTGTCCACAAGAGCTACGGCCTTGGAAAAGCTCATTTGCCCCTGGCCCCAGACGGCGCTCATGATCCTGCGCGCGTGCCCCGGATATTCCTTATCGATCGCCATCACCACGATGTTATGGAACACCCCTTCCCAGGGCATCCAGAAATCGCGCACCTCGGGGTGAATTGCTCCCAGCATCGGGAGGAATATGCGCTCGGTCGCTTTGGCAAGATAGCAGTCCTCCATCGGGGGCCGCCCCACGATGGTCGCGGCGTAAACGGGATTTCGGCGATGAGTCAGCGCCGTCAGGTGAAAGACCGGATACTCTCCGACAAGCGAGTAGTACCCGGTGTGGTCGCCGAACGGTCCTTCCAGCCGGAGCTCTTCCGGGTCCACATATCCTTCGAGCACGAATTCGGCCTCGGCCGGAACTTCCAGGTCAATAGAGACGCATCCGGCCATCTGAACAGGTCTTTTCCGGATAAAGCCCGCCAGGATCATCTCGTCTATTCCCCTTGGAAGGGGGGCGGTCGCGGCGTAGGTCACCGCTGGATCGGTCCCGACAGCGACCGCAACCGGCATGCGTTTGCCGGCCTTGCGGTACTCCTGGAAATAGTGTGAGCCGTCTTTGTGGATGTGCCAGTGCATCCCGGTGGTATTCCGGTCAAAAACCTGGAGGCGGTACATGCCGGCGTTTCGCCTGCCCGTTTCAAGACTTCGCGTTATTACGACCGGGAGCGTGACGAAAGGGCCGCCATCCTGGGGCCAGCACTTGAGGACCGGCAGCATGGACAGGTCGATCTCTTCTCCCCGGTATACGACCTCCTGGCAGGGCGCCATCCGGGTCTTTCGGGGCAAAAACCTGATGAGGTCGATCCCCATTGGAAGCAGCTTTGCCAACTGTCTTAACGACTTGGGGGGTTCTATGCGCACGAAGCGCTCGATCCTCCGGGCCAAGCTGTCCAGGGAGTCGGTCCCAAGGGCCATGCAGATACGGCGCTCGCTGCCGAAAGCGTTGGTCAGAACGGGAAAGCGCGATTCCCGCACACGCTCGAACAGCAGGGCCTTGCCGCCTCCGGGAGCTTTGGACGCCAGGTCGGTAATGTGCGTGATCTCGAGATCACAGGAGACAGGGGCCTTTATGCGGAGCAGCTCCCCCGCTTTTTCCAGCTCCGATATGAATTCACCCAGGTTTTGGTATGCGCTTTTCATTTCGATCACATGAATCTCGTTCCGGCCAGGACCCCCAGGAAGAGCAGAATGGATATTGCGCTGTTTACGTGGAAAAAGGCGACGTTCACCTTGTCCAGGCAATCCGGCCGGACCAGCTTATGCTCGGCAAAGATCAGGATACTGATGACCAGTAGGAAAAGAAGGTAAATCCTTCCAAGATCGAAGGCAAAATAGACCAGGAGCAGAAAGACAAGTGTGAGCACATGCAGTCCGGTGGAGAAGAGAAGCGCTTTTGACGCCCCCCAGCAGGCGGGCATGGAAAACAGGTCCTGGTCCCGGTCAAATTCGATGTCCTGGCACGAATACAGAATATCGAAGCCCGCGACGTAGGTCATGAGTGCAAAGGAGAGCAAAAGTATTTTCCACTCCAACTGACCGCTGACAGCGACCCAGACCCCGGCGGGGGCCAGACCGATGCCGAACCCCAGGACCAGATGGCAAAGCGAGGTGAACCTTTTCGTGAATGAATATAGAAACAGGACCACCAGCACCGGCGCGGACATAATCAGGCAAAGACGTCCGAGCAGGGCCGCGGACGCGATGAAAACGGCCGCCGAAAGGGAAATGAGAAGGAGCACCGTGAGCAGGTCAACCTGCCCCGTCACATGGGGACGATTTGCCGTGCGCGGGTTCACCCGGTCATAGCGATAATCGGCGAAGCGGTTGAACCCCATGGCCGCCGACCTGGCCGAAGCCATTGCCACCATGATGAGCGTAAAGGTCCGCAAGCTCACCGGGTAATACCTGCTTGCAAGCAGCACGGCCGCCAGGGCGAACGGAAGGGCAAAAACCGTGTGGCTGAACTTTATGAGCCTGCCGTACGAATGAATCTTGGCTATCCACATTGTCCTGGACCGGGTTTCGCTCGCTGGAAAAGGTAAATTGTCCGCCCTGCGGGCAAACCGGCTTCAGCGCCCGCTGCCAACGGCTGACGTAATTTCTAATTCATAATTCGTAATTAGTGTCCATCCGGAAACCCCGAATAAGAACTCCACGCCCCGCGAGGTTTCTGTGCGAAAAGGAGGCATTTTGCGTCCTGGCAAGGAAATCGAGGGTTTGCGCGGAGGCGTACGCCGGTACGCCGCACAAGGAAACCCGAAGATTGACACCGCCAGAGCCTGCCCCGGACCACGATCCGGGGGCGGAAAAGGACCCTTTCCGGACGGAAACTAATTACATTGAGGCAATTGGCATCAGGTCCGGTTGTCAACGGCGACTATACTATTTCCAAAAGACTTTTTCCACACCATCCGACACACCCTCCGCACACCGGGCCGGGTCGACGTAAGTGCCCACCTGCCCAAGTCCCGAGACAGTCGAGTTTCCTTGCCCGAAGGCGTATAAGGTGTATCGGTCCCGTAAGGTCTGTTCAATGGAGGCCCACTGTATCCACACCAGGGTCACATACAGAATGGACACCTCTTGAGGCGTTCCCATATAGCGCCAATGCCGGTCCCCCGGTAAGAATCATGACAGCCAGACCGATAAAACTAACCAGGCCGCCAATGTAGAAAATCTTCGTCACTGTGCTAAGCTCCCTCCATCTTGATATCATAGCCACCCTTCATTTCCGAAACACCTGAAACTCATAACCGCACTCCCCGCACCGTTTCTCAAAAATCTTAACCGTCGAGACTCCGAGAATCC
Organism: Syntrophobacteraceae bacterium; assembly: GCA_049512295.1. GTDB lineage: Bacteria > Desulfobacterota > Syntrophobacteria > Syntrophobacterales > Syntrophobacteraceae > SbD1. The sequence continues at coordinate 328 of JBEKXG010000513.1, read as the reverse complement.
TGCCCACCCAGGCCATGATGGTGGTGAACGACCACTTGGATTTCACATTCTCGCTTCCACATGCCGGACACTGCGCTTTTTCCGGTAAGTTCCGAATAATCATAGCGCGACCTCCCTTTGCGAATGATGCCGTTTCCGCTGCCGATCTGAGTTTTGATCAGTCGGTCTGAAAGTACATCGTGGCTTGGATTATTATCTTGGGTATTCATATATTTAGACAGGAAGCATTGTCTCAGCGGTCGAAAGATGTCTGGTCCAGTGGGTCTGCAAGAAGAGGATCAGCTTTGAATTTACGTTGGCGCTGATCAATGTGAGATCATTGCGAGAA
>JBEKXG010000512.1:0-4144 GCA_049512295.1 Syntrophobacteraceae bacterium | reverse complement strand
AACGCAAGGCCGGTCCTCCATCATGGCTGCAACCCCGGTCATGCCGGAACCTGAAAAGCAGTCCAGCACCAGTCCGGTGCCTTCGGGATAGTACTTTTCAGGCAGATAGTGTTTGATGTACTCCCGTATGGCAGCCCAGTGTTTCTTGGACCAGTAGGTGTGCATGTCATAAATGGCTTTTGGCGGGTGGGCCTTGTCCACAACCAGGTCGCGGTCGAACGCCGGGACATCGTAGTTGTCATGTTCCGGGTCATACGGCGTGGAATGCCTCGCTATAAACTCGGGCAGTTCGGGATTTGGGCCCGGTACGAAGGGCTTGTACTGCCGCTTCGGGGCCTGCGGTTCTTTCAATCCTGAAAATCTGAGCTGCCTTCGTTCTCCACTCTTTCGATTCCGACTCCCCTTTTTCCGGCTCATTCCTTCCGTTCTGCTTTCCAGTCCAATTGAAATTCTCACTTCACCGGGAACAATCGCTCCCTCCTGCCTTTCAATCAGCCAGTTCAAAAACCCAACCGGAATTCTTAAAGACAAGCGCTTCTGGAAATTCACGGCATGACTCAGGGTCCTCATCAAATATCCATAGTCGCCCGTCGCGCATCGTTCCAGGAATGAGAAGGCAGACCCGCTTACCGTTGATAGCCACCTGCCGTGCGATGGAAATGTCATTGCCACCAAGGTCGTATGCATAAAGGAGCTCGAAATCAGCCAGGATAAGGCCTGTGGTTCCTTCACTTTCAATCCCGCTCGTGATGACATCGCGGAAGGTCTGCGAGAGGATGTTTCTGAATTCGTCATCGCGGCGTGAATCGGCAAGGCGTGAAGATTGTTCGTAGCTACCTCGTGCCTTCATGTGATCCACTATTTCAAGGTTGAGCGAGAAGTATTTCACCTGCCCACGGATATTGAAGCTCCCTTTGTTGACTTCCTCCTGGAGTCTCTTCTGGAAAGGACGCAAGCGGGCGTAGGACCCGAAAACACAGTAGACGTGCCTGTCGTGAGCGTCAATCATGAAGAGCTTTGCCAGCTCCTGCAGAACCTTGGCGGCCGGCAATAGCGTGACGTCGGCCATCATGCGCCTTCCCTCTGTTCAAAGACATATTGGATTACACTCGATGTCATCGGTAAACCTCGATAAAGGCCGTTCTTGGCTAGGACCATCGTCGAGTTGTCACAATTTCTCCGACGTCAGTTTCCAATGCTCTAAAAGCGGGCAAAATTCGTAATGGCTGAAAGCTATAGACATAGCCTGATACGCGATTTGCACATTTATTGATCTGTAATTTCTTCAATCGGCGCCCACTTAGGCCGCTGGCTTGTTTCAACAGTTCGTAAAGAGTCTCTTTTGGATCTGGCAATTGCTCAAGTCCGGCTCTCTCAGGAAGGCACAGGGACTGCCTTCCGTTAGGGTTCCCCGCCGCTCTGCGCAATGCATTTTCGTCAAATAACAGCCACGCCTCTTGCATACGCACCGGAACCACACAGATGGCTGGAATATTAGAACGCGCTCCTTTCAGGGCCTTCACGATTTCTACCTTCCGTTCTTGATATGTCCTGGATTCTGCATCTCTATGAACAAACAGAAGGTCACACGGAAAAAGGTCAATGGCATTTTCAATACGCTCTGCCAACTTTCGGGGTGGGGCAGGCAATCTTCTAAGGTCAGCCCATTCGGGCTGGATTGCACAAGTAATTTTCTGTTCCAGCAATACCCACGAGAGGATTGGGAGAAGTGCGTTGTCTGAACTCCCATCTGAAAGTAAGGTAAAACGCAGCTCTCTCATTCTAAACTTTTCCTCTTAAATGGCATTACGAGTTGCTTAAAATCCTCTCTATCAACCACTCGACGTTTTTTCGCCGGTAAACGCCTTGCACGTTCGCGGGATTCCGCATTGGGAATCAGCTCATTTTCCCGATCCTCGCCTGCAACGGGGTTCAAGTAGGAGAGAAGCTTGCCGCGTGAAATTATATTCTTATCTCCAGCGATTTCAGTACGCCATGTGTCAGGCAAGCAACTGAAAGAGACTCTTTTGAATCTCTGATTCTCACGCACCACCTCTTTCAGCTCAGCAAATAATAAGCTATCGTCAGACACTTGAGAGACAACGGCGGGCGAATGAGTATTCACAATCACTTGGCGCAGTGGATTGTCAGGGCCGATGGGCATTTCTACGTCGGTGGCAATGTCCTCCAGGAGCTTGAGCATTGCAGGAATTCTCTCCGGATGGATGCCATTTTCAGGTTCTTCCAGACATAAGAGGCCCTCGGCTTCCGGGTCGAGTTCGAGAACAGCCAGCGCCAAGAAGCGTAAGGTCCCATCGGAAAGTGCCCGTGCAGGATGGGATGTGCCGTTTCGATCGGTGACATGGAGGGTAAGAAGTTCTCGTTTCTCATCTCGATCAATCCCTACTTCATAGACATCGTCAATAAGTTCGGATAGACGACTGGCAACCTGACCATAGACCTGTGATTCCATTTCATCTCGAATCACGAGCTTCGAGTCTTGGTTCTTCTCATGACGGGCAAGTTGATAGAGCGTTGCGGCCAAGTGAGACCCGTCCATTCCCAGCCTTCCTGGTGCGGTGAATTCATCAGGTTTGCGCAAGGACGAAGGTTCCAGTTGGAGCAGCCGCCAAGATTGCATTTCACGCCTGGCAAGTAACGCTGTGGGACTTTCCGCGGCATTAGCGACAGAGAGTACGGTGCGGGGTAGATTCTTTGCGGGCCGTCTTAACGTCCTCCCGCCTTTTCCGTCTTGGTGCAGTTTAATAACCCGATTTTCCCCCTCCCCCTCAGTTGAAATGAAAGGGGGAATTCTTCGCCCTCTTATAGCCGATTTGCGCCACTTAACGCTCGGTCGAAACAGTAGCTTCCGAAATGCCTCGCCCTGCGTAATTCGAATGAGTTCCTCCTTAAGGATTTCAATTGATCCGAGTGATTTCAAGGCGTGGTTGGCGGTTCTGTATGCGATTGTAACGGAGTACCTCAGGAATGTTATAGTGGCTGTCGCTTTCTGACCCAAATCGTCCCAACCCTCGTAAGGAATAATCATCTCTGCCTCGAATGACATCTGGTCGTCATAATCATCTCCAACGCGGTGAAACAGGCTTCTTATGTCGGTTGCTCTACCTCCTTCATCACGAACAGATAGAGCGGCATCGATGAGAGGGCGGTCAGTGAGAGCACTCAAAAGGTGAATGGCATCAAAAAGATTGGATTTGCCGACAGCGTTCGCCCCAGCTACACATGTGAACGGACCGAAGTGCACGTCAACATCCACGAGATTCTTAAAGCCCGATACTTTCAATCGTGTTAACATCAGAAGACCCCTTCTTAACGAGCCTACAGCGCATCGAAAGATGCCTCCCGCAACCTAATTTCCTGAGACGGTCTAAGGCCGCATTACTGTCGTATCAGTAGTCTCCATTAACAATAAGCGCATTCGTTCCACTCCCGAACCGGCCAGTGTAAACTGATGATACTGGTCCAGATGGGTTATTTTGCTGATGTGGCCGGCCCGCTCAGCACCCGAAAGCAGACGATCCATGGAGGGCTGCGGCCAAAGCATGGCTCGCAAAACGGGCAACCCCGCAAAAAGATCAACGCGAACCATGGCGCGTTCCGGATAAAGCCGCGCCAGGACATACAGGAAAGCATCAAGTGGAGGTTCCGCCCATATCGGCTGGTAGAAAGCCGGTTTAAGGGAAATGATTTTGCCGAACTTTCGAAACGTGTTGACGGCAGCCGTTGCCACTTCACCCGAGTTTCGCCCTGCAAGCCTCGCATCAAGAAAGGTGAGCAAATCCGACCGCGGCGAACCCGGTCCCTCCATCGGTTGTTCGGCCAGCCAAAGGGAGGCTATTTCGTGGAGAAGGGGCACAGCCTGGAGCATCTCGAAGTAGAGGATCTCACGGCCTGTCCTGGAATCACCAAATACCTTTAACGCTCTCGCCAGGTCAAGATTCATCCGGCCGTCATGGGAGAAGCGGTTCGCGATGTATTTGGCATATCTTTGGCGCGCCTTCAGGCTATTCTGGTGAAGGTTCTCCTCAAGGTGCTTCTTGAAGTCACCAGATAAGGGATAGTCAATCGCAGCAGGAAGATATGCGAGGCTCTCCTTTACAAGCGGCTTGGTAAAGTAGGTACG
>JBEKXG010000511.1:0-4145 GCA_049512295.1 Syntrophobacteraceae bacterium | reverse complement strand
GGCCAAAGTCATTTCAAAGAAAGGGTCCATATCCATCGAGCAGTTCAACAGGGTCATCCAGGTGAACCTGGTGGGTACACTGATCGTGATCAAAAATGCGGCTGAAAAAATGCTCGGCAACACTCCCAACGCCGACGGCGAAAAAGGAGTTGTAATTAATACGGCATCCGTAGCCGCCTTTGAGGGCCAGATCGGCCAGGCGTCCTACAGCGCCTCCAAGGGGGGCATAGTTGGCATGACGTTGCCTATCGCCAGAGAGTTTGCCGATTACGGCATCAGGGTCGTTACCATCGCTCCCGGCCTTTTTGATACGCCGATGATGGCCGGCCTTCCGGAAAAAGCCAAAGAATCACTGGTTCAGATGATTCCATTTCCCAAACGGCTCGGCCGTCCATCGGAATACGCCCAGACGGTCAAACACATTATCGAAAACCCGGTCCTTAACGGCTCCACCATCAGGCTCGATCAGGCCATCAGGATGGGCGCGAAATAAGATTTATGAACGGGGCCGCTTTTCTGTGAGAAAGGAACCATGTGAGATGGGATTCAATACCATTGCTTATGAAAAAAGTGACGGCATTGCTCTTGTGACCCTGGACAGACCCAAGAGCCTGAATGCGCTGTGTGACGAACTGATCGGCGAACTGGGTATGGTGTTTAACGAAATCGATGGAGACCGTGACATAGCTGTCGTCATTATTACCGGCGGCGACAAGGCGTTTGCCGCAGGCGCAGACATCAGGGAAATCAGCCAAATCGCCACTCCGCTTGCGGCCCATCAGTTTGTGTCCCGGGTCCACGCGGTTTTTGACCGAATCGAAGCCTGTTCTAAACCGGTAATTGCCGCTGTTGCCGGGTTTGCTCTCGGGGGCGGCTGCGAGTTGGCCCTTGCCTGCGATTTCAGGATTGCCGCAGACAATGCGTTGTTCGGTCTGCCTGAAATAAAGCTGGGTCTCATCCCCGGAGGCGGCGGGACTCAGAGACTTCCCAGGCTGATCGGTGTGGGAAGGGCAAAGGAACTGCTTTTTACCGGAAATACGGTCGATGCCCAGGAGGGCTATCGGATCGGACTGGTGAATAAGATCGTGCCGCTAGAGTCGTTAATGAGCGAAGCCAAAAAGATTGCGGCCAAGCTTGTCAAACTGCCTGCAGTCGCATTGAAAATGAATAAGCTGGCCGTCAATGAAGGTATGAACATGGATTTGCATTCGGCCCTTGCCCACGAATCGCGATGCTTTGAAATCCTCTTTTCAACCTCGGATCAGAAAGAAGGTGTGCAAGCCTTTATCGAAAAGCGGGAGCCGAAATTCAGTGGAAGCTAGGCGGATCTGGTTTTTTACTAATGTTTGGCAAGCAATGAGAGGTCTCTATGGAAAAAGAACAAGCTATTAAAACCATGAAGTCTGCAAAAACGTTAAAAACCGCGCGGGAGGCCGGCTATTTCGGCAAGAAAATGTTGACGGACGCCATCAAGGCCCAGGAAGAAGGACATCCGATCGGGTGGTCCATGGTGACTTGGTGGGAAGGCGATTTGATCGCCAAGGCCATGGGGATGCACCTGGTGTATCCGGAAAATTATGGCGCCTTTTGCGCTGCTATTCGCAAAGCCGAACCTCACCTGGAAATAGCCGACTCCGAAGGCTTTCCCAATACCCTCTGCGGTTATGCGAGAAACACCCTCGGTTTTGCGAAATCCTTGAAGGATAACAATTATGTGATACCGGAAGGCGCACCTGGTGGAGGGTTGGCCAGACCGGTGTTGCTGCTCGGTTCAGGGACTGCCTGTGACGCGCGCTACAAATGGTTTCAGTCCCTTGGCCGCTATTTGAATGACGTTCCGGTCTGGACGCTGGAACTGCCGCAACCCGGAGTGAAGGAATACTATCTGCCGGGAAACAAAGAAACGAGCCTGAAATTTATAGTGAAGGAACTCCGTGAGTTCGTATCCTTTTTGAAAGACCTGCTCAAGACGGAACTGGACTATGACAGGCTGGAAGAAATGGTGGACCAGACCCTGAAGACGCTTCACCTGGCCTGGGAGGTGGACGTGCTTCGACAGTCAGTCCCCTCTCCGATGGTTTCCCAGGATTTCTGGTCCATCATGTTACCTCATTTCTATATTCCCGAGGATCCCGAAGCATATGCCTTCTATCAGAGGGTGTATGAAGAGGTAAAACATAAAGTGGACAACAAGATCGGAGCGATTCCGAATGAAAAATACCGGATGTTGTTTACAGAACTTCCCCCGTGGCATTCGATCGGTTTCTTTGATGCACTGGCGGAAAGATTCGGGATCGCAATGGTTATGGAGAGCTGGAACTATCACGCGCCCACCCCGATGTCCGAAGGAGAACTAGACGGTATTTCCGATCCGCTGGAGATCATTGCACGGCTTACTTATCACAAGTGGATGGAATACAACGAAGTGGCCAGGCAATTCGATATCTCGCCGGGATTTTTTAACGCTGCGTATTTGCAGTGGGCGAAGGATTATCGGGCGGACGGTCTTTTTGCTCATCCGCTGATGTCATGCCGTCCGGCAACCTACACCTTGATGCACACCCGAAATATGCTGGAAGAAAAACTCAAGGTGCCCGGTGTGGTGGTGCCAGGCGACATTATCGACTTGCGCGTCTTCAATGTCGAGGAAGCCTTGTCGAAAGTCGAGACCTTTGTCGAAACAATGGATCACTATCGAGATCTGAGGAAACAGGCAGGAATGGCGTGGTAAACAGAAAGAGGAGAAATTATCCATGAATGTTAATAATAAAAAAGGGTTAGCCAAGGCCCAGGAGATTTATAACGGTCGCGGCAGCTATGCACGCGAGCTGAAAAAACAGGGTAAGAAGATATTCGGTTATTTCTGCTGCTACCCCCCGATCGAGTTGCTCACCGCCCTGGATATCGTACCTGTGCGGATTCTGGGCAACATGGATGAACCCGTCACATTGGCGGATGGTTGTCTGCCGCCGGTGATGTGCATTTTTTGCCGAAGTGCTTTTGACCTCGGAATGAAGGGACAGTACGATTATTTCGATGGATTTGTGGGAGCCCATGCCTGCGATGCCGCCGAAAGAACCTCGATCATCTGGACCAACTATATCAAGTCGCCGTGCAACTTCCATCTGGATGTACCTCATACGGCCCACAAGGCCGCCGTGGATTTTTTCAGGGACCAGATAAAGTATTTTCAGGAAGAGCTGGAAAAATTTGTCGGGGAAAACATCAAGCCGGATTCATTGAAGAATGCGATTGCAGCCCACAATCGTCAAAGGGCGCTGGTGCGTGAGTTGTACGACTTGCGCAAACCGGACCCTCCCCTGGTTTCGGGCACCGAGATGTTGAAGGTCCTGCTTGCCATCATGGGCATGTCGGTCGAAGACGGAAACCTTCTGTTAACCGAGGTGATCCAGGAAATAAAAGAACGCGATAACGTCCAGGAAAAGAAGAGCCGCCTGATGATATGGGGGTCGCTCATCGACAATGCCGCGTTTACGGAGTTGATCGAAAGTGCCGGACTCAACATCGTCATAGAAGATACGGCAATCGGCACGAGACCCTTCTGGCACGACATTCGGGATACGGAAGACCCGCTGCAGGGCGTGGCTGAACATTATCTTAAGGAAGTGCTGTGTCCTCGCACTTTCAGGGATAGCGGAAAAGACTACAGCCAGGACTCGGAAATGAGATTCGGTTACCTGAAGGAGTTTGCAAAATATTGGAAAGTGGACGGTGTATTTGCCAACATCATCAGAAACTGCGACATCCACGGGTATGAGGTTCCGGTCATCAAAGACTACCTTGAGGGGTTGGGACTTCCTGTGCTGGTCATTGAGCAGGACTATTCGACCGCGTCTCTGGAAAGCTTGCGAACCCGGTTCCAGGCCTTTGCGGAGACCATGGGGTCTTAACCCGAACCCATACTATTCTGATAGGATTTCGACAATGGATAGACAAGAAAAAATCGAAGAGATAAGGCAACGGGCCAGGAAGAATTTTTCTCTGGGATACAACTGCGCCGAGTGTGTAATGGAAGCAGTTCTGTCGCTGATAGACACCGGACTGCCCCCGGAGGTGAAGAAACTGGCTACAGGTTTCGGGGGGGGTACGGCGTTCTTTGGAGATTCCTGCGGAGCAGTCGCAGG
>JBEKXG010000510.1:0-4147 GCA_049512295.1 Syntrophobacteraceae bacterium | reverse complement strand
TTCGGGCTTACCTCGCAGAGCGTGGATTTCTTGTACGCCTCCGCGCAACCCCTCGATTTCCTTGCCAGGACGAAAAATACCTCCTTTCCGAATCGGAAACTCCTAGTGTCTTATCCAGGGTTCCCGGATGGACACTGCTAGTTAAACAGTGGCCTTTCTCCGCGTCCTCTGTGCCTCTGCGGTGAACGGCCGGAAAGGATGGGATATGGCAGGCACTAGAAAGATCAGGGCTGATATGCATGAAGCCCAGTTGAGCGCGGACCTTGAAAGATACAGGCAAAAAGCTCTTGAGTTGGGCGCTTCCCGGGCCAAAATCGTCAGGGCCGCAGAAATTCCGGTGGACGAGCGGGTGCCGATGAAGTGCCAGATACCGCGATGTTTCGGATACGGCGCCGGTGCCCAATGTCCCCCGAACACTATGAAGCCATCCGAGTTGAGGGAGCTTTTGAAAAAGTACGAATGGGCCGTTTTTTTCGTCATGGACGTGCCTTCCGGAGTTATCGTCAGGGATAAGGCGACCATAAAAGAAAGAGTGGCGGCCTACCAGCAAATGTATTCGATCGTCTCGGAAGTGGAGTCCGCAGCCTTCTACGACGGCCACTATCTCGCCTTCGGATTTGCCGCCGGGTCCTGCCGTCACACCTTTTGCGGCCAGCTTCCGGATTGCCAGGCTATGAAGGGCGACAAATGCAGGTTTTCGCTCAAATCCAGGCCGTCCATGGAAGCGGTTGGAATCGACGTTTACAAAATGGTTGCCCTCGCGGGCTGGGACATATACCCGATCGGAAGCGGCGCAAAGGCTGAGGAAGTCCCCAAGGGAACGCTTGCCGGGATTGTTATAGTTCAATAGACCGGAATCGGTACAATGCGTCATCAAACCGTGGATGACTTCTCAGCAGTCCCCTGTCGTAATTTTGTGCGGTCAATGGGTTCTCCTTGACAGAGGGTCGAATCGTAATACAATTAGTAATACTGCTATAGACTGTAATAAGTCTATTAGGAGAACGATATGTCTGTCAGTGCGAGACTTGACGAAAACACGGATGCGATGCTCGCCAGGGCGGCGAAACTCCTGCAAACCACTAAGTCTGAGGTGCTCAAGAGGTCCATCAGGGAGTACTGCGGCAGAATCCTTGAGGAGAAATCAATGAGCCCTTATAACTGATACGCGCCTTGGTCGGCGAGGAAGGGAGCGGTAAAGGGGATCTGTCGGTCAAAGGCGAGGATATCCTCAGGGAACGATTCGGCAGGAAAAGATGATTCTTATCGATACCGGCCCGCTGGTTGCCCTTTTCGACGCTTCTGATAACTACCACCGGATCTGCCTCGATATTCTCAAGGACATTGATGGGCCGCTCATCACTGTCCGGCCTGTTCTTACCGAGGCATTCTACCTCCTCAATTTCTCTTGGAAGGCCCAAGATAATTTATGGGAATACCTCGCAAGGGGTGGAATTGAAGTTGACCATCTTGAAAGGAGCGCCGGGGATCGCTGCAGGGCGCTTATGAGCAAGTACAGGGACCTTCCCATGGATCTGGCGGATGCGGCACTGGTCACTATCGCCGAGGCGAAGAAGATCAAGTCCATATTCACCCTTGATCACAAGGATTTCAGCCTCTACAGGCCCTCACACATAAAGCGATTCGAGCTGATTCCGAAACAACCCTCATGATCTGCCCAAGTTAGCCGGAAGCTCCGCGGCGCAAAGCCTGAGGAAGTACCCAAGGGAACGCTTGCCACGGGCAAAAGATGTTTTGCCCCTATTTGTTCACTGCTCACCGTTTTTTTCTACTTTTTGCCGCTTCCGGTTGCCGTTTGGCAGGGCCAAATCATTTCATGGTATACTATTGCCGGATGAGAATGAATTATAGCAATTATAGGAATGGCGGCATTGAGGAATTGAAGAATTTAGCAATTGGTGAACCGGTATGCATGGCGTGGGACAGATCTCCATCTTCCGTAATCCTTCATCCGTCTTCCGTCATCCGTCCGCCGTGCGGAATTGAGAAGCTCAGGTATTCATCCGTGTCTATCCGCGTCCATCCGTGTCACAATAAGTTCTCTTCTTTGGTTTTACCAATTTACACGCTCGGCTGCCTTGCCCTCATTTCATTGCATTTAGACTGAATTTTCAATTAATTCTGCGGTATGACCTTTATGAAGCCTGACGCTCTCCTGATCTTTCTGAGATACCCCGAACCAGGCCTGGTTAAAAGACGGCTCTCGGAGGCCGTGGGACCTCAAAGAGCCGCCGAAGTCTATGAGAAGCTGATCCGAAGGACGCTGGGCGTAGCTTGCGATTTCAAGCGCAGGCAGCCTGGAGTTCGAATAGTTCTTTTCTGCACGCCCGAAGACAGTGTTGAGAGATTGAGGAACAAATTCCGCGGTCCCTGGGAGTTTTGCACTCAGAAAGGAGAACACCTCGGCGCACGGATGGAAAACGCGCTCCAGGCCGTATTCGCAACCGGCGCCGGGAAGGCTGTTCTCATCGGGACCGATCTGGCGGACATCGAGGCCACAGATATAGAGTGGGCGTTTGGGAATACGGGACAAAAAGTCATCGTACTCGGTCCGGCCGCCGACGGAGGGTTCTACCTGATCGGGACAGATCGCCCGATCGGCGCTCCTTTCCGTTTCACAACGTGGGGAACCGGCGAAGTCTTTTCGAGAACTGCTCAAGCGCTCAGAGCCGGCGGGTTTCGCATCCGTCCGGCTGCCGAAAGAAGCGACGTCGACCGTAAACCCGATCTGGATCGGCTGGACCGCGATTTCATGTTCGCCAGCTCGATTTCCGTAATCATCCCCACTTTGACCGAACCCCTGAAGCTCTCGCCCCTGTTGATATATCTGCAAAATTCGATCTGGCCGGGAGATGAAATAGTAGTTGTGCAGGGCGGCGCGTTCGAACAGGCCGCTTCGCGCGGCATTTCGCCGTCTCTCACGTTTGCGGGCACCCGCAGGGGACGCGGCATCCAACAAAACGCCGGAGCGATGCTTGCCAGGGGAACAATCCTCTTCTTCCTGCACGATGATACGGTTCCTCCGCCGGAATTCCCCTACCTGATCCGCAGGGCCTGCCGGGATAATGCGGCGGCGGTTGGCTGCTTCAAGTTGCGCTTTTGGCCGTCAAACCGGGCGCTCGGGCTGATTGCCGCGTGGGCCAATATAAGAACGGCCCTGTTTAAGCTCCCATACGGCGATCAGGGCCTCTTTTGCAGAAAGGAGGTTTTTGAGAAGGTGGGCGGCTTCGGGCGCAGCTATCTCATGGAAGATATAGACCTGGTAGGCAAGTTCCGGAAAATGGGCCGGGGCGACATTTCGATCCTCCCGGTCCCGGTCTGGTCCTCTCCTGACAGATATCTGCGCAAGGGGATTCTCAAAGCTTCGCTTCAAAACCATCGGACCTTTCTGCTCGCTGCGCTCGGCCGGGATGAACGGATGCTGTATCGAAGATATTACGGCTTGGAAGCCGACGAAGAATGATTATTATCCAGATTAAGAATTGTGGAGTACGAGACTGTGCTTTTATAGGAGGAGTGAAGATGAAAGCTCGTTCGTTTTCTATATTTTCGTATGCGGTCTTATGTGCTGTCATTGGGTTTAATACTGGAGCGGCAAACTCCGCTGATAATACCGGGAATCAGAAGTCAAATGCGACCTGGACACAGCGGGCGATAAGCGAACAGGAACTCGAGAGTGTGTCTCAGAGGGACAGGGACCTTAGCCCCAGCATCAGCCTGAGAATACTTGCGAAATTGAACGCCCGGGATTTCGATTACATAGCGCAGGACATTCGAGACGGAAAACCAATCAAGGTGCCAAACGATTTCACTGCATTCAAAACCTGGACGCCGCTTGAGAAGTTCATCCCGGATGCGGCCGATCTGCCCAAATTCATACTGATTGTCAAAGACTTGCCCTATATAGGCTGGTATGAAAGAGGCAGGCTGGTGGGGGACACATATATCTGCGTAGGGAAAAAGGAGGGTACGACCAGGGAGGGCCTGTATACCGTAAAGGAAAAGGATATAAACCACGTGTCCAGGAGCTATCCGAACGCTTACGGGCAGCCCGCGCCAATGCCCTGGGCGTTGAGGGTCTACGAGACCGTCTGGATACACGCCGGGGACATCGTGAGCGGACATT
>JBEKXG010000509.1:0-4155 GCA_049512295.1 Syntrophobacteraceae bacterium | reverse complement strand
GATCACATCGCCTGAAAGATCTTCATCCTTTGCCGCCGAAAGAGCTTGTGTTCCGTCCATTCCGGGCAACTGGACATCGAGCAGCACGAGGTCGGGATCATGTTCCCGCCAAAGAGATAGCCCTTCCCGCGCATCGAAGGCGGCCAGAACGAGGTAGCCCTTGCTTTGGAAGTAGAGTTCCAGGGTGCGGACAAGCGAACGTTCATCGTCTATCAACAGTATTTTTTTCATTTAAGCGCTCTGAAAGTGTAATCTCACCACAGTACCGGCCCCTTGCTCACTCGAAACCGAAACTCGAAACCCGTGCGCCTCCATTATTTTTTTGACTATAGACAGTCCCAACCCGGTCCCTTCCTCTTTCGTGGTGAAAAAAGGCTGGAAAATGCGCGTCATATCCTGCTGTGAAATTCCGGGACCATTATCGCAAACCTCGATAAGAATTGCTTTATTCGCGTCTTTTTCGGCGGATTTTATCCTTACCTCCACTTTTCCCGCCGCGCCGGCCGACTCGACCGCGTTTTTGATTACATTTACTAGAACCTGTCGAATCTGTTCCGGGTCTCCCATGACATTCGGAAAAGAGCCGTCCGTCTTGACCTCTATCGAACATCCTTCCGCGAAGGATTGCAGTTGCTGCATGCTCTGGGCCATGACTGTTTCGAGCCGAAACGGAGTTTTCTCGAGCGAGATCGGTTTGCTGTAGTCGAGCAGGCTTGAGAGCATCTTTTCGAGCTGTGCGATCTGGTCAAGGCCAATGGAATAATGTTCATGCAAAAGACCGGCACGGTCCAGGGACCGCCCGATTATCTGAAAATTGAGCTTGACCGATGAGAGCGGGTTCCTCATTTCATGGACAACGCCGGCAACGAGTTCGCCGATGGCCGCCATTTTCTCGGATTGAACGAGCTGGCCCTGCGTTTGCATCAATTCATCATAAGCGGACTTAAGCGAGATTTCCTTTTGTTTAAGCGAGCCTATCAGAGCTGACAGGTCCTCGGCCATTGAATTGAAACTTTCCGAAAGCGTCCCAATTTCATCACGCCCGGAATAGGAGATGCGCTGGTCAAGGGAACCGTTGGCCATCTTGCGCGAGGCTTTCGCCATATCGCTGATGGGCCTCGAAATTTGCCTGCTCAACAAAAAAGCAGCCAGAATGCATATCAAACTCACCAGGGCGGCCGTTGTCAGAACGGCGGTTCTAATCCCTCTGATAGGGGCAAGGATTTCATCTTTTTCCATTTCGACCAGCAGGGCCGCGTGGTAGCGCGGAAGCCACATGTAAGAGCCGACCACTTCACGTCCCATGTAGTTGCGGTATGTCGAAACGCCATCTTTTTGGTCGAGGGCCGAGACTATCCCGGGTGTCTCGAATCTCTGTTTCGCGGTTTCTTCGTGGCTGAGATACCTCGATTGAGTGACTATCTTTCCCTCCCCGTTAACCAGAAAGGCCTCACCTGTTTTTCCCAGGCCTGCCCTGTCCGCAAGAAGCGGATCGAGCGTTCCCAATACATCCAGGATCGCCATAATGGCGGCACTCATCGTGCCGTCTTCGGAATAGATGGGTACTGTCAGATGGATATACCATGCGCGATCCGAATGCTGATGCAAGGGGCTCAAAACCGGTCCTTCCGCATTTTTCAGGTTTTTCAGGTCATCCAGGTACTTCTTTGTTACGATCATCTCGGAGTCCGCTTCAGTGGAGGCTATGATTTCACCGGACGGGCTCATTACATGAATGCTCTGATAAGCCGGAGACTTACCGCGTGTGAGCGCAAGGGAGTCGTCGATCAGGGCTTTTTTCACCGCAGGCGTCCGCTTCGTACCCGGGGCGCCGCCGGCGGAGCAAATATCCCTAATTCCCGACAGGCCGGAAAGGACCTTAATGTCGTCCAGTCTTTCTGCGTACCAGGTATCCAGCCTGTTCGCGTGATCGAGGGCGACGGTCTGAATGTGCATGTATGCGGAATCGATAAGCGTATGTTCTGCAGTCCTGTACAAGCCAATTCCCATGATGGAAATCGGAATGACTGCGACCAGGAAAAAGGCGGCAAAAAACCTCCGGGAAATCTTCTCTGTGAATCGAAACATAGCTTCGCTCGATATTGATTCAGGGCTTGTCCGTAAATAAGCCTCTTGTAAAAGTGTTTCCGTTCATGGTTCGGCGTCCTTCGTTAGCTCAGGACAAGCCACACCACGAACGGAAAACCGGCCGGTAGCGGATCACCCCTTCCCTTCGCTCCCGCCAGGGCGAGACTGAGCCTGCCGAAGGGGGCGAAAACGGACTTTAGCAGGACGCTCGTCGGTAATTATAAGGCCTTGCGGATTTCCGGGCATCTGTTTTACTTAATAATTGACGTGGGGCGATGCTGTCCACTGTGCTATCGATCTCACCGGACAGTGCATGCCCCCCGTCGGACTGTGTGCAGTAAAAGCCCCGGGCTCCCGGAGGGTCTGGTTTTACCGCTTGAGCGGGCGGTGGTTAATCCCTGGAACCCATAATGGCCGGCGTATTTGCGCCATGGGCATCTACCGTCGGACAGCTTCCGGGTGCACCGATAAAGTCAGTATAGGCAGGCGCGCAGCAGAGGGGGGGCATGGTTTTTGAGGTTGCAGCCAACGAGTTGGTCAGCCCGATGTAGCCCACCAACGCCAATACCAGTAACAGGGTTGCGATTAATATTTGTGATTCAGGGCGGTAACTCTGACTCGCCTGGAATCTGGAATTGAAGAAAGCTTTCAATTGGTATTGAAAGAAAATTTCCAACCGACTGAAAAACCGATTTCAAAGGAACAGAAAATTGGGCCACAGATTGGGTTTGATTGCTTGACCTCTATAATTTGAAACCATTACAAGGTTGCTTGTGTTCCGAGGGGAAGGAGATTGTGACATTAAACTAATTATTGCTGCAGGTTCATTCTTTATGGGAAAAGCAATCTCTCCTGCCTATCTCACTGCCTAATGGAGACTCATGACTGTTCTGAATCCTACCTCTTCGAATGCTTCCGAGGGGTGTCGTTTAATGCTTACGCCCGCGCTGGAGCCGTCTTGAATGGAAAACGGTCCACCCAACACCACGTATTCAGGTGAAGACGGATCGATCCCCAAACCCCATTCACCAATCTTTCCATTTAGTCCCTTGATTCCATAAGCATCCGGCTTTTCATCAGTCACTGCCATGAGATTGAATCTGTCTGGTAAGGACGAAAGCTGGGATGGGCTATGGGATTCATGCTGCATACCGTGCATGCCTTCCCCTTCCCGGGGACCTTCCACAGTTTTTACGGGGGGCTTTACGGGTTTTTTCCCTTCTTTTTCCACCAAATAAAGCCATTCACGTTCAGCAGGGAGCCTTCTGCCGACAAAACGGGCGTAGGCGGCAGCGCCGTACCCCGTGACTCGAACCACGGGATTGGCTGAGTTCTGGGTCCCATGCAAGTGAAATCTGCCGTCTTGGAACATGATGGGTTCGTAACCCTTCGCTACCTCTCCAAGGAACAGCCATATTTGCCCATCCCCCAGGACCAGCCCATGTTCCACCTGTATTCGCCGGAGCACCTGATTCAGGAATTCAGCATACTGGTAATTGGTCACCTGAGTCTCGTCCATGTAGAAAGGAGCGACTTCTATTTGCTTGCCGGTTTCAGGTCCCGCCCCGCTCTGTTCGTTCAATTTTCCTCCCGTCACCAGGTGCAGGATGGAATGATCGGTTCCCGTCAAAGTGGCGGATGGTTCTGTCTTCTGGGGTCCTCCCGGCTCCTGACGCTCTTTTGAAATGCCAGGTTTCTCCAGACTTGGCTGCCGGAAAGACAGGAAGCTTTTCTGCGGCTTATGAAATAATCCGATTTCCGCGCCGGCTATGAGACCCAAGAGTAGTGCCACTGTCCCAAAAACCGCCAAAGTCTTTCTCGATTTGAACTTTCTTGAGAAATAGCTTGCATAAGAAGTAGAGATGGCCCTGGCGCCGACTCCAACGATCTCTTTGATCAGCTTTTTCAATTCTTTAACGGAGGCGAGCCTCTCGTCTTTGTCCTCAGCCGTAGCGCTCCGGATTATGGTGTCAAGCTCCCGGAAAAAGTGAGACCGCGGATCTTGCAGCCCGGCCTGTTTGAAGGGAATCTGATCCGATGTTATCTTCCCTGCTATGGCCTCGAACA
>JBEKXG010000508.1:0-4160 GCA_049512295.1 Syntrophobacteraceae bacterium | reverse complement strand
GAACTCCCTTTAATCCTATTTTCTTCAAGATGGGGACGAAAATATCTTTTGCCATCGTATGCTCATGGATCGTATTGAGGTGATCCAAAATTATGTCAGCGTCGAGCATAAAGAACTCCCAGGGTCCGTTATCAACAGCGAATCACGTCTGCTACTCCAATCTGGCAGCATGATACGGCAAATGAGTTTATCTGTAAAGAATAGGACGAAGATTATGCAAACAAATGGGCAGTAAACGGACCTTCCGAAAAGCCAGGTTAGGATATGGGGCAGGTCCAGACAATGGCTGCGAGGTGGCAGCGTTTGGTTTGCTGTTCAGTTCCATGGGACCGGGAGGGGGCAGGTTGGAGGTGCTAACGGGATGGGCAGCTAGGCCCTGTGTCATAAACCCCCTGCTACCTCTGTAGTCAGGGGGTTTATCCTACTCCTTTCTTTTTAGGACAAATGGACTTTACCACCTTGGACGTGTCCACACCCCCCGCAGACATCAAAATCCCTTTCAAACCAATCTTCACTTCCTGATGGATCTCGAGCAAATGATGCACGGGGTCTTCAAAGAGGCGGGGCATGGTGCGCATATCTTCGGGGCTCCTATTCATGGCTTGGGCATCGAGTTTGAGGAATCCCCCCTACCTGCAGGGCACGCGTTTTTTCACGGTGAGAAAGCACCTGCTCCTCTTGTTGCCAACGTCGTGATCGCAGTTGGCAATTGTGGGCTTTGTACTGGTCCATGGGGCGTGAGGGATGAAGACACGGTGGTTGTTGGTACCCACGGACCTATCGCCATGACCAGCTTTCCGCGTCCGATGCAGAAATAAGTATGAAAGTCCCTATATTAACAGAGAGCGTCTTGCTCGCAGAAGGATGCGGGGGAGGACAAAGCGAGGTGAAAGGAAGAGCATATGTCCAAAGAACGCCTGGTTGTTATCGGTGGAGATGCGGCCGGAATGAGTGCGGCGTCTCAAGCTCGCCGGCGACGTCCTGATTTGGAAATCATCGCCTTTGAGCGCAGTCCCCACACGTCGTACGCTGCTTGAGGAATCCCCTACTACGTCGGCAAGGTTGTCGACAAGGTGGAATCGCTTATTAGCAGAACCCCTGAGATTTTTCGAGAGAAACAAAATATTGATGTGCGAACCCTCCACGAAGTCATTGAATTGGACCTCGAACAGCGCCGGGTGCAGGTGCAAAAACTTGAAAGCAGTAAATCCTGGTGGGAGCCGTTCGACCATCTCCTTATCGCTACGGGAGCTACCTCGATACGCCCTGTCATATCGGGGAGCGATGCCCACGGAATTTATGCAGTTAATACCCTGCAAAGTGGGATCGAAGTGCGACAGACCGTGGATCGAGAAGATCCTAAACGAGCTGTGGTCGTGGGCGGAGGGTATATTGGTCTGGAAATGGCCGAAGCGCTGGTTTTGCGTGGTCTCCACGTCTCATTGGTGGAGAAGTCTGCTCACGTGATGAACACCCTTGATTCCGATATGGGCGGACTTGTTTCGAAGGCATTGAAGGACGTGGGGGTAGAGCTTTTTCTTGAGGAGTCGCTGGAAAATTTTGAGACTGGCGAAGGCAGGATAAGCACCGTAATCACAGACAAGCGGAGTATCCCTGCAGATCTTGTGATCCTGGGATTGGGGGTGCGCCCTAATTCGGTACTGGCTGCAAACGCCGGTATCCCCTTGGGTGAAAAAGGGGCGATCAAGGTAAATGACAGGATGCAAACTGAGATGGAAGGTATCTGGGCCGCTGGCGACTGTGTGCAGTCGTTCCACTTGGTAAGCCACAGGCCGTTTTACATCGCTCTTGGCACTGTTGCCAACAGACAAGGGCGAGTAGCAGGGATCAACCTCGGCGGCGGTTACGCTACATTTCCAGGAGTAGTGGGGACAGCAGTGAGTAAGATCTGCGCCGTGGAGGTAGCCCGTACGGGTTTGCAAGAAAATGAGATCAAGAAGCTGGGATTGGAGTATGTCAGTGCAAAAATTGAAAGCAGCACCCGGGCGGGCTACTATCCAAAGGCGGGACGCATCACAGTGAAACTTCTTGCAGAAAAGGGGAGCGGCCGGCTCCCGGGTGGACAGATCGTAGGCATGGAAGGCGCAGCAAAGCGAATAGATGTCCTTGCAACCTCACTCCATGCAGGATTCACGGTGGATGAAATGATCAATCTCGATTTAAGTTACGCACCTCCATACTCTCCAGTTTGGGATCCTGTAGTAATCGCGGCTCGCAACTTGCTGAAACTTCTTTAACCGATAGTCAACGCCGGGAATAGAGTTTACACCCATTCTATTGCTCTTATATTTTAGATAGAGGCATTTCGCAGGGTATGGACACTCGATGGCTTGGATGCGCAAGTCCATTCCACTGCACGCATAGTTCGAGGGAAGGTATCCACAGTCAATGATGCAGTGAATACCATGAAGGAACTCCAACGAGGTTCGAGGAAAAACGATGCAAGACAAAGCTGAAGCGATGGTCCTGGCATCCTTTGCAGCCGATTCACTGGCCTTGGGAGCACATTGGATTTACGATACCGGCGAAATTGACCGCAAGTTTGGAAGAGTTGAGGGCCTGCTGAAACCCCTCGAGAACTCCTATCATGCCACAAAGGATTTGGGCGAGTTCACCCACTATGGAGACCAAACAATCGTGCTTTTGGAATCCATTGTCGCATCTTCGGGATTTGACATCGATGATTTTGCCCGAAGATGGAAAAAACTCTTTGCGACCTATAACGGTTATGCCGATAAAGCGACCACGGAGACCCTTGCTAACTTCGCTTCCGGGAAAAACCCCCAAGAATCCGGGTCCTCTTCCTCCGACCTTGCTGGCGCTGCTCGCATCGCCCCACTGGTCTACCGCTACCGCAATGATCTCGGAGAACTCCTTTCAAGTGCCAAGACTCAAACGGCCATGACACACGACAACCCTTTGGTAATCGACGCTTCTGACTTTTTTGCCAGGGTCACCTGGAAGGTACTCGAGGGAGAAACACCGATATCTGCCATACGGGAGGTAAGGGAGGAGCACTTCAGGCAATCCCTTCTCGGACAATGGACGGCGGAAGGCCTCGAAAGTACGCGAAGCGACACACGGAGCGCCATTCTCAAGTTTGGCCAACCTTGTTATGTCGAGCGTGCCTTCCCATCGGTTGTGCATCTCATCGGCAAGTATGAAGGAAATCTGAGAGATGCCCTCGTGGAAAACGTCATGGCCGGAGGAGATTCCGCCGCACGGGGATTGGCGGTGGGAATGATTCTGGGGGCACACCTCGGCATTGAGGCTATTCCGAGTGAGTGGCTTTCCGGATTGAAACGCTATCAGCATATTGTAGATCTCCTTGAAAGAATTCGTAACACTTCGTAGGTGGCGATTCATAGCTGATGAAAGGACTGCGCGGACCCGTCTCAGGGGAGGCCACATTTGACTCTGCAGGTGCCCGCTGGTGGTGGCGTTGAAGAGCTGGAGAGGCATCAAGCTTTACACGATCGGCCACTCAACGAGAACGCTGGACGAGCTCGTGGGGATGCTCCTATCGTTCGATGTCTCTGTGTTGGCCGACATTCGGACGATCCCTCGATCACGCCACAACCCGCAGTTCAACGGCGACTCGATTCGCTCCGCTCTTTGCTCGCGAGGTCTTCATTACGTGTATTTTCCCGAGCTTGGCGGGCTGCGCCACGCGCGCAAGGATTCTTCGAACACGGGTTGGCGTAACGCCAGCTTCCGGGGCTTCGCGGCATTGGGTCTGACCAAGCTAAGTATTTGTCATTATGGAAATATTCAAAAAGTCATGCGCGGTAAGTATTTGAAATTACTGACTCAATAAATCCATTTGGGACCCGGTTTCTTGCCCTTTGCCGTTACGAACAAATGCCCGGCTCAAAAGGGCCAAAGCCAGGCTCGAAGCCAAGGCCAACGCGGAACGCGAGGAGCGGAAAAAGAAGCTCCGAGACCGTGAGGAAGAGGAGAAGCGAGCCAGCGCCGGAAAAACCCGGACCTAAGCCCAAAGGACCCGAAGATGCCGTACATTGGGACCGAACGACAACCACTCACAACCCGATTAGCCCAGAGCGAGATTGCAGTTTATCCTTAAAACCAACGCCAAAGACCCTGACAGCCGGATCATGAAGACAAGACAAGGATATGTC
>JBEKXG010000507.1:0-4168 GCA_049512295.1 Syntrophobacteraceae bacterium | reverse complement strand
CCCTTCCCAATAAAAAAGGCCTCTTTTGTGAGGCCCATTTATTCCGACAATACTCGCCTGCCTGTCAATCTATTCTGAAAAAAACCCCCTCATTCCGGACTGTCTATTCTGATTCCCAACAATGGCCTCCTCATTAAACTCATCAATTGAAAGATCGGTTCGGGCCAAAAGGATCGTTCTAGAAAGAAGGCTTCGGTATGACGAACGCTCGTTATTGAATTCCCTGACGAATGCGTACTTAGTTTCATCACCCAATTTGCGTGCAAAGAGGGACGAAAGGCGATTTTCGAACCACTTACCATCTTCTGTACCTTCACTATCTCTAATCCACTCCAGCCACCACTGAATCGGCCCGATTTCCAAAACACCAAACGTATCGTGGAGCTCCATGGAAGCTGTATCGATTAGTTTCCATGCGAATTTGGTATGACGCGTCCGCAGGCATTGGACAAGTATGTCTTCATGGCCGCACCAATTCAGATTAAAATGGCTGAGGAGTTCAAGCGGTTCCTTTGAAAGCTGCTGCGGTGAGAGATCGCATAGGTTTTTCAGCGCATCGAACACTGCATACTGGTCATTTAGAGCTGTAGCGTAGAGTAACGCTGCATGAAGGACTCCTGAAGTTTTGGCGCAATAGTCGTGGATAAGACGAGTCAAGTCCGGCCTTGCCATATGGATATCTTTTAGGACTTCGATCGACCAGCCACCATAATCTTTGTCACTGATGAAATCAATCAGGCGTTTGACATGTTCCTCTCCGAAAGCTGACACGTCTGGGCTAGCTTTATATGCATGGTAGTTGAGAATCGAATGGACACAAAAGGCTGCCTCGGCGACGCCAGCGAGTAAAAGCTCACGAGAAACTACCAATGCTTCTGGCGATCTTGCATCTTGGAGAACATCACAAAGAACCGAGAGCCTGACCTTCTGTTCCTCAAGAGATTTATTTCGATCATAAAATGCATCGCGTACAGTTGTTGGGGAGAATCCCGATAGCATGGTGCCGAGAGCGGAATCAAATCCATCACACATCTTTATTTCGTTATTCTGAAGACGTGCTTGTACCCGGTCAGCCAAAACGACTAATTTGGGGATATCAGTATCCAAGATTAGCTTTCTAAGTGAGCGGCCTACTCGCGCACAAAAATTGTATTGTTCGCAGTTCTTAACTAGCAACTCAAGCATCTCGGCTTTTACTTCACTTCCCCGCAGAGACAATAGGCATGAGGCTGCTGAGCCGCCCACCAAATCCCCCAGCTCGATAATACTCCTCAGTTGTGGTTCATGGCACAGCGAGAGAGGCGCGAATGATTGCAAAGCCATAGCGATTTCAAAATTCATAAGAAAATCGATTCCGACTCTCTTCGGTATCTCATTAAGGAGCCTATCCACAACTTCCTCGGTTCCGGATTCCATGAATTTCGCCGCAGATAGGGCAAGGGGGAAATCCATCTCTATTATGGTTTCAACAAACCTGGTCGATTGCTTCTTCGGCAGTAAGCTTAGAGTCAGAAATATTGCCTGATCCCAGCGCCTGAGAGTAAGCCTCTCCCTCAGAAGATGTGGTGCTTCAGTGTAATTTCGGGCAAGTTCCGTAGCAGCCAGATATTCAGTGATTGATTGATGAAAAAACGCTATCCGACCACCGGAATACGGCAACAGGAAGTCCTTACCAACTAGCCAGTTCACAATGTCTATTGCAGAAGAGCCATCTATGTCTGTGACAGCCAATTGATCTCGAATCACACGGACAGCCATTGCGATTGGGAAAGCTTCTTCGCCCCTGTTCAATGCATCCTGAGCAAGTACTGCAAGAGGTCTCATAATGTCAAATGCGATCCCAAATCGGTGTTGGAAATCAGAAGTGAGACGAGCGAGAAAGATATTGAAGATGTCGCTAGGTTGAGTTGCGGGCGATATCGCAAGTGAACCGCATGAAAAGAGCTGGAAAAAGAATGGTCTTTGAAGGATGGAAACCATTTCTTCATGAAAAAGGGTCGTGGTTTTGATGCCGCATTTCTCTATCTGGTCTTTGACGAAGTTTCTGTCCACACTATCTATAGAAAAAATCGGGAAATCTATTTTATTCAATTGATCCTCAGTCCGAGATGTGATTATGATAGATGCTTGAGACGCGTCCTTCAGGAAACGTTTGAAATCAACTTCCCATGATCCATTTTCCAAATATTCACGAGGCATTTCATTGAAAGCATCGAGGTAGACTTTTACCTGGCACCTAGAAAGGATGTCGGCAAGGCTAATACCTAAAGGAAGTGACCTCTCAACCAGAGTCCACAAGTCACCATTGTAAAGCTTGAGGTCCACCACAATCGGCACCATGAGTTCACTTGGCTCAAATACCTCAGCGAGACAACTCTCGTGCATTTTCTCAGCCAAACGCGCCGCACTGTGCCTTACCGAAAAAGTTTTTCCGGCACCGGGCGGCCCTGTCAGCACAAGCTTATATGGTCCGTTATCTAGAAGGTCTTCAATTTGGCCTCTTCGATAACGACCAAACTCATGATCGGGAGCCGTGCGCTGAACCTTAGATCTTTCGATCCGGACGAGAAGTGGAAGGCGCAAACCCGTATTTACTATTCTTGACAGGCGGACGGCATGCCGAGCCAAGGCCAACACCGTTCCGGCAGGGTCAGATTCCGTTAAAGGCGGTGAAACCGCTGCTGAAGGAGTACGCAAGATGTGAATCAGCCGATCAAGCAACTCTAACAACGCTTTATGATCTCGGCAGTTGTCCGGACGAAGAAGGGTAGGATAATTGATCAAGTGGATGCCGTAGTTCCGTCGCCAGTAGTCGGCCTCCGCCTCGGTAACATCGGCCATGATTGCAAAATGGTCACGTATTGCTCCTTTATACGTATTCGCTAGGAGGTCCCGAACGTAGAGGAAATCCAAATCGCGAAGGCCAAAGCCGATGTACACAAATGGACGGCTAGCTATGAGCATGCGTAGCGTCTCAAGCGCATGATAGCGTTCACCCCCGGGGGTCAATGCACGATATTGCTCACGGGTAAGAATGATGCTTTCCGCATCTTCAACGTCACCATGTGGCTTAAAAAGGAAATCTCTGGCTCGGGCACCGATTATTTCAGCCGTCTCAGTCAACTGACGATTGGTAACCGTCCTGCAGTAGCGTTCTGGCTGCCATTGTGTAAGGCTCGTCTCAATCAGGCGGTCATAGTTCGTAGTGATAAAACAACGAGGTCCCAACGTTACGAGTTTCTGATGGATCTCGTGGGGCTGGGCTTTGCCTAGGCGGCACGTTTGCCGGATGAACTCGCCAATCTGAGGACGAGTGAGTTTATCGAAACCGTAGCTTGCGGCTTGCAGGAGATCACCGCGTTTGGCCTCCTGTATTACAAGGCTAGAATTCTGACCTTTTGAGACCAAGAAGTCGGCAAGCTCTCCGACGAGTTTCGACCATGAGGGTAATCCAGACCAACAAGATACTCCCGACCCAATGAAAATAACGGTGTCAGGTTGATCCAGTATCGAGGCTAGCTGCTTCTCCATGTTAGACGACCCTTGCTTGTTGTTTTTATGAACGACTGGTCAAAGGATAGATTAGACGATTCGTTTTGTCTACTTGCTTCACCACGCAGAATACTAAAAAAAGCGGAACCCTGAGGGGCTTGGAGTGGACGAGGTAAAGACCGGAACGAGGTGGCTGTCGGGTTTAGACCAGATTGCCGAATTCAACCAGTCCCTAGATTCCGAGCTGAGTGCCCTTCGTTCAACGCTTTTGATGTGGAGCGTTCAAGGCTAATGCCAGAGGGAGATCTCCTTTGGAGCGTGGGTCGTGGATACCCCTCTGGCATGGCCTTGATCGCGGAACGTACCTTTCTGCTTTTCTAAGGAACCTAGCAAAAATAACATGAACACTTTCTTCTTGCGCCAGTGATATGTTGCTTGTATACTGGCAGCATGGCCGATTTTACCATGCTTCAGCGAAAATACGAACTCTTACGTCCTCGCCTCGACGAAGCGTCCATGCGACTTTGTGCCGCCGCTGATGCCATGATCGTTGGACGTGGAGGACCATCACTTGTCGCCAAGGCCAGCGGACTTTCTCGCACTACTATATATGCCGGCTTGAGCGATCTCGATCAATCGACCGCAACACCTGTGGCTCACCCAAAGACTGCGGGGC
>JBEKXG010000506.1:0-4176 GCA_049512295.1 Syntrophobacteraceae bacterium | reverse complement strand
TCGAAACTGATTTTCCAAATCTGTAAAATTTCCCGACACAAAAACCTTATTCTCCAAATTCGCCCCCGCCGGGGCTAAGGGCGGGAGTTAGACCCTGTCAAGGGTAATAACATGGAAAAAGTACTCCCGCGGCCCTCGCGGCTTTGGACTTCGATTCTGCCCCGGTGCGCTTCGACTATCATCTTGCTCTGGTAAAGCCCGATGCCCGATCCGCGTTCCTTGGTGGTCTTGAAGGGATGGAAAAGAGATTGGTCTATGAACTTCCTGGGCATGCCGCAACCCTGATCGGTAACCGAAAGGAGCAGGTAGTCCCCTTTGCGGCAGGTGGCAATCCGGATTTCGGTCCCGTCGGCAGCAGATTCGTTGGCATTGAGCAACAAATTGAGTATCACCTTCTGGATTTGCTCGGGGTCAAGGAAAGCTTTGGGCAAGGGGCCCAGGTCGGTCAAGAGCACACAGCCCAGGTTCAGGTTTGATATCGTGTTGGAAACGAGTTCGTTGAGATCGCATTCGCATCTGCGCAACTCGAATTTCTGGTTGAGCACCGAGAGCCGGTTGCACATATTCTGGATTTTCTCCACACTTTTCGACATCATTTTGAGCGCGTCAGCCCGAAATTCCGGGTTCTCATAATGCACAGGGAGGTTAGTCAAGGTAAGCGACAGCGTGGACGCGACATTCTTAAGATCATGGGCGAAAAAGGCGGACACGGCCTGGAAAGCCTCCATTTCCCTGGCGCGCCCGAGACTTTCGAAAAGCTTGTGATTCAATATCAGCCCGGCAGCCTGGTCTGCGAAAGTTTTCAAAAGATCGAAATCCTCGATGGAAAAAGGCGGTTCGTCCCGGTCATTCAGGGTCAACATACCGATGAACTCGCCGCCGGCCACGAGAGGAGCGCAGTATCGTATCCCCGCCTTCTCCAGGAGTTCCGTGGAAGTTCCCGCGGTTGCACTCCACCCGGAATGGTGAAAGTCTATGGGCGCTCGTTGATCGCGCATCCCTTCGAGCATCGGGGCCGCAAGTTGCTCGATCTCCTCGGCTTCTGAAGGCGAGAAAGCGGAAGAAGCGGCGATTACGGGCTTGTTCAGGTTCTCCCCGATGAGCCAGATGCTGACGCTGGATGCGGAAAACGTTTCGGAGACGGTCTTGACTACGGCGGCGCACACATGATTGATATCGACCAGGGAGGTGGTTTCCTTGGTGAAATCGGTCCATATTTTTCGGTAATCGTAATAAGGCCTCTTGAAATGAAGGTGAACGAATCTTCGTATCCCGAAGCGCATCTTATTCGAAAGCAGCAGCACTGCCATGCCAAGCAGGGCCATGAAAACAATGAGACCATTTCCAAATAATATATGGCTGACCCCGAGATATACGGCCAACTTGGCAAGTACACCAACGCCGAGCAGGTAGATCCCGATCATGAGGGAGGCCAGAGAGCCATGTAAAACGTCTTGGGAAACATAGACTTTAACATCCCGCAGCCTGTTGCGGATCGCGGAAATTATGAGCAGTATATTGGCGACAACCAGGATTATGCTGTTAAGCGAAAAAACCTCGGTGCTTGCGGCCGAAAATAGCAAGACCTGAGCAGACGTGTAGACACGGGCGGCAAAAAGAATACCTGCGCCGAGGATGGAAAACTTGATCTGCCACCTTATGGCGCCGTATGAACTCCTCAGCGTCTTTTCAAGATTGGCGAGGATAAGGACCGAACCGAGCAGCAGACTGATATAAAAGCCGTAGCCCGACCAGCCGATGGGAATTATCCAGTTGCCGTCAGCGGAACTCCTGGCGTATCCGCTGAATAAATGATCCGATCCCAGGGTCACCAACCCGAGAGGGACCGCGAAGGACCCAATGAGCGCCCATTTCCACGTCCTGCTGAATTCATCGTAATTCCGGCGTGCATAGCTCAGGCTGAAAAGAAGCCAGCTTCCGGGGATGAATGCCGCTGCATTCAGGCTCCATATAGCCCACCTTACGGCCTCATCCCGCGAGAGAGCTTCCAGGCTGAGATAAGACAGGATAGTTTCGGCTGTCAGGGCCGCCATGCCAAGGGCAAAAGCGCGATAGGCGGGCGAGCGGATATCGCGCACGAGCGCAAGGGAACCCGTTGCAGCACTGAGGATGACGGCAGGCAGCAAGACTATTAAGTACATATCGACAGTGTTAATGGACATAATGGGATATAATGATCACTTCGCCATTTCATTCAGAACACGCTTCGCTTCCGGGGCTTCCTTGAATTCGCCCCCCTTTTCCAGGGCACGACTCAAGGCCTGCCTGGCCTCATCATAATTGCCGAGCTGGTATTGTGTCATTCCCAGATGAAACAGCACTTCAGCATCGTCGGGCAGCTTGGCCGCACTTTCCCGCAAATATCTCAGCGCCCATTCGTAGTTGCTTCGCCTGTATAAGGTCCAGCCGAGCGTATCGGCGATATTGGGATTGTCAGGCGCCACATCCCTGGCGGTTGATGCCAGCTTCAAAGCTTTGTCGGTATCGCCCAGGTATTCGCAGTAGATATAGGCGAGGTTATTTGCCGCCGGCGCAAAACCGGGATTTAGAGCCACAACCGCCTCGTATGCCTCCCGCGCCCCGGGAATATCATCGCTTTGCTGGCGCAAAATCCCCGAGAGCATGAGAGCGCCGATGTTTTTCGGGTCTATTTTGATAACTTCATCCAATTTGACCAGCGCCTTATCGAATTTGCTGGTAACGGCGTAGACCTGGGCAAGGTCCGTAAAGGCCTGAACAAGCTTTGGATCGATTTCGATCGCTTTCAGATAGGCTGCCTCCGACTGATCCATTTCTTTGCGCAAGTAGTGAACCCGGCCCAGGAACTCATAGAAATCAGCATTGGCCGGGGAGATCTCAATTTGTTTCGTGATGCGTTTCAGAGCGGAATCCAGGTTCTTTTCGGAGATATCTATTGAGACAAGCTGCGCCAGAGAATCCGTAACCGGGGGATAAGCATTGAGAGCCTCCTCGAAATACCTGACCGCTTCCGCCTGTTTTCCCTGACCGCGGAGAGCCAAGCCGAACAAATACTTTCCACGAGCATCCCCGGGATTTTTCTCCAGGTATTTCTGAATGGCCGTTTCCGCTCTGACGGGCTCTTTTTTGCCGAGATACGCCGAGCCAAGCAGCAAATAAAGAACAGGTTCTTTGACCCCTTTTCCGAGCATGGCCTCCACGTTATCAATTGCGGACTGGAAATCGCCGGAGCGAACATCGAGTTCAGCCAGCCGAACTCTGGGATCGTAGAGATCGGGACCCAGGCGGACTAATTCCCTGAAAGAAGACCTGGCATTGGCGACATCGGCCTCCTGGAGATAGGCAATACCCATAAAGTGCAGCGCCTGCAAAGAACCGGGGTTGATTCTCAAGGCCTCCCTAAAGTCATCGAGGGCTTCGGCCGTTCTTTTTCGGGCGAGATTCACCTGCCCCCTCAATATGCGAGCGTCAATGTAATTGGGATTTTTTTGCAGAATCGCGTCGAGCAGTTTGGTCGTTCCGTCGTAGTCCTGCTCCGCAAACGCTACTCTCGCCAGATAGAAAGATGCGGGCAAAAACTCGGGTGATTTTGCAGCGGACTCCGAAAGTATTCTTTTTGCTTCGGCCAGGTTGTTATCGTTCAGGTAGAATTCGGCCAGTTTTACATGCGCCATGGAAGCCGTTGAGGAAAGCTCAACCGCCTTCCTGTACTCCTGTTCGGCACGTTGATGATCTTTCTTCCTGAGAAAACAATCCCCCATGAGCACATGAGCTTGCACTGAATCGGGATCCTTGGTCAATACTTCCTTTATGTAATCTTCGGCTTTTGCAAAATCCCCCTTCTTAAGGTACAGGGAACCGATGGCCAGCAGAAATCTGGAGTTATTTCTAAAAAAAGGCAGTCCTCTTTCCAGAAGCTTTCCCGCTTTTTCAATCTCATCGGAAGTTCTGGCCGCCTCCGGCAAAAGGATATACGCTTCCATATTGCCGGCGTCTTTCTCCAGCACCTTGAGCAAGTTGTCGGTTGCAGACCGAAACGCACCGGCGCGCAAATTGGCTTCCGCCAGAAGCACAACCGCCGGCATGGAGTTTGGTTCCAGGTCGACAGCCTTCTGCAGAGCCGTTTTCCCCCTGAACGGATCCCCGTTTCTCATATAGGCAAAGCCCAGCAAAAAC
>JBEKXG010000505.1:0-4178 GCA_049512295.1 Syntrophobacteraceae bacterium | reverse complement strand
TTCAAGAGGATTCAGACAGCCGGAGTAACTTCATACGGGTACATGAATGGAAAACTCAACTCATGAATACAAAATCTCCGTAAGGAATCTGGATTTTTACTACGGGGCGTATCACGCCCTTAAAGGTATAAATCTGGACATAGCCAAAAACAAGGTCACGGCCATTATCGGACCATCCGGCTGCGGTAAATCGACTTTGCTTCGCACCTTTAACAGGATTTACGAACTTTATCCCAAGCAAAGAGCAACAGGTGAAATATTATTGGACGGGAAGAACATACTCAACGGGGACCAGGATCTCAACTGGCTGCGTTCCAAAGTGGGCATGATTTTTCAGGCACCTACTCCATTCCCCATGAGCATTATCGATAACCTTGTTTTTGGAATCAAGCTCTACGAGAGGCTGAGCGACCAGGATGTGATGGAGCGAGTAGAGTGGGCGCTGCGTAAGGCTGCGCTGTGGGATGAGGTAAAGGATAAACTGAACCAGAACGGCGCCAGCCTCTCCGGCGGTCAGCAGCAGCGGCTGTGCATTGCCAGGGGTATTGCTATCAAGCCCGAGGTGATATTGCTTGACGAGCCTTGTTCCAGCTTGGACCCGATAGCCACGGCCCACATCGAGGCGCTGATCGAGGAACTGAAAAAAGAGTATACGATAATCATAGTCACTCATAACTTGCAGCAGGCAGGCAGGATATCCGACTATACAGCTTACATGTACCTTGGCGAGATGATTGAGTTCGGCGAGACCGCGACGGTATTCACCAAACCGGCCAAAAAGGCTACCGAGGATTACATCACGGGAAAGTTCGGCTGATACCCGCTCAAGTTGATTTATTCACCATGGCATGTTGTGTTGATTGCGGCTGATTTTGGGACCAAAGGGAATGAAATGGTGCATGAGCACATAATAAAGTCGTTCGATGAAGAACTGGAGTACCTTCAGGAAAAACTCCTGTTGATGGGCGGACATGCGGCGGCGCAACTCGATGCGGCTGTCAATGCCCTCATCGGGCGGGACAGAACCTGGGCTGAAAGCATTGTCAAGAAGGATACCATCGTAGACGGACTCGGGCTTGAAGTGGACAGGCTTACCGTTCGTATGCTTGCCTTGCGTCAACCCCTTGGGATAGACCTTCGGAGCATTCTATCAGCGCTTAAAATAGCCACCGATTTGGAACGTATTGCTGATTATGCCGCTAATATTGCAAAATGCGTTGAAGGTCTGAACGCCACAACGCTTATTGACCCTGTGGATTCTATTGTGCGTATGACTCAGGTGGCGAAAACCATGCTCGAAGATGTCCTCCAGGCTTATAGCAAGTCGGATATCAAACTGGCAATTGATGTATGGCATCGTGACGACCTGATAGACAAAGTCTACGGCCAGCTTCTAAGCCAGCTCCGAAACTCCATGAAGCAAGACGCCATGAACATAGACCCTTGTACTACGCTCATCTTCGCGGGCAGATCTGTCGAGCGAATCGGTGATCACATAACGAATATTGCCGAGCATATTTATTTCAAGATCCTTGGAGAGGATTTTCCCGTCTCATAGGGATTACATTTTCACGGTGATTTCTGCCGGTATATTTTTTCGCCCATGCCGCCGGTTGTTCGAGTGAATTGGGTTGCCTTTTTAAGCTGCCGTATTCATTAGTAGTTATTCGTAGATTGGGCATGCCGGTTACCGAATTCATCCCCCCGAAAACAGCCCTTTACTAAAGGATCCGCCGGCTATATTCAGATACCCGATATAACATTGCCGCCAATACATATGCCGGCGCTCCGGTTCGGATATTTGCTTTGCATCATTTCAGGGAGGCGAGTAGCTAAGCGGTCATGAAAGAGACATCGGCAGCGAAGATCCTGTATTTCCCGTCAACACTCGAAACCATTCCCTCCGGGTATCGGGCTGAAGTCGATGCTTTTCCTTCACTTGAATATGATGAGGAGGCTTTTCATAGAAGTCTTGCTCTGGAACGCAAAAGATCCAAAAGGTCGAAAAGACCTTTCATGTTGATGCTCTTGTCCCTTGACGGGGGCCATGCCGGTGAAAACGGCAACGACCCGCGCAGGAGAATACTTTCGTGCCTTGCATCCTGCAAAAGGGACATAGACGTGCTCGGGTGGTACAGGTCCGGTTCGGTTATCGGAATTATTTTTACCGAGATTTCCACGTCGAGCGACAGAACTGTATCCGAGAGCATCATGGAGAGAATCAGGTCAAATCTGGCTTCGAATCTTGAGCCGGGTGGAATCGCCAAAATAGATATATCCTTCCATCTTTTCCCTGAAAACCTCGGGTTTGATGGTTCATCAACTCATCTGACGCTCTACCCGGATACCTGGCAGAGCCGGGATTCACAAAAGAAGGGCCTGTTTCTCAAATATACATAACCGTCCACCGCTGCTCTTTCCTGCACTTTTTCCAGCTCCCGGTTGTGAGAACGACTCGAAATCGCGCCTTGCCGCTCGTCTCTCAGGCATATATGAGACCGGGCGACACCAGGTCCCATACTGTCACTATGCCTTTGTTCCATTTTACGACCTGCACTGTTCCGTCCTGAGAGATTACCACCACCAGAACGTCATGCAATACATTGCACAAACTGTAGGCCGAATGGTGACGGGTGCCCTCATAGTCATTCTGATCCAGCCGGGTCTCCAAGCCCTCGGGATCCAAAACTTGCGCTATTGTATCGACCCGGTTGAGTTTGCCGGATATCTCGGCCCCAAATCCGATTAGTTCCAATCTCCGGGTCATCACCACCGCACCGTCAACCTGCGCCATATCGGATACGAAATGAGCCAATTCAAACACTGCTTCATCGAGCTTGGACAGACTCTGGTCTTTGCTGACCAGGTACTTACTATCATACTGAAAAATTCCGGATCGATGGCTGCCCGGGGCTTTGTCGCACGCTTTCGAGCCTTCATGTGCAACGCTAATTCCTCGTTCATTATCGAGGCGAATTCTGAACGAATCCACTTGGAATCAAAAACCCCTGTGGACGGGCAAACGATTTCCCCGGAATTGAGTGTGGCGATCTCGATAGATCCGTTGTTCACGGTTATGCGCCCCGGGTTTGTAACGTGTATTACAAGAGAGCCGGGAAGCGGTTGAAGCATCCTCCCGCCTCCATAAAGGCTTACGGGTCCGTTCCGTGACTTCGTGATGTCGCTTGATCTAGAACTGGCGGCAGGCATACAGGCTTGGAGGTTCTGAGGTTTGGGGTTTATAGCCCTTTATGCTTATGGCGTATTGCCGGGTCATATCGGTGCGCATGTCCGCAATTCCGGAGTGAACCGGTCCAAGCCCCTGCATGAACAGGGATGATGGTACATCGGATCTTATTTTAGGCATAATCCCTGACGAACCTGCGTTCGATGTAACGTCAAGGCCTGAAGTTACTTTATAGGCGTGATCTATGACGGTAGTTTCTCAAAAGTCCCGTCACCACCCCCACAACATCCACCGCGTCGGCAGCGGCCCGGATAGGCTTCATGCTTTCATTTGCAGGGCGAAGTTCTATGTCCTCTCCGGAGTGATAGAACTTTTTGACCGTTGACTCCCCGTTCACAACGGCCACTACAGTTTGCCCGTTTTCCGCATGAGGCTGCCTGGTAATGATCAGGATGTCTCCATCCCGGATTCCTTCCTCAATCATAGAATTCCCTTTGACTCTCAGGGCAAAATTGCTTCCATTTCCAAGTAAATTCTCCGGCACTTCAATGGATTCAAGCACTTCAACGGCCTCAATGGGAGTCCCTGCAGCCACGACTCCGAGAAATGGAATGGATCCACCTCCGGTATGAAGAGGGACCAGTTCCAGGGCGCGCTTCTTGTTTTTCCATGGAATCCTGAGATAACCTCTCTCCTCTATCTGTTTGAGATGTTTGAAGACGGCGTTCAAGGATTGGAATCCGAGATTGCTTCGGATCTCTTCGTAGGATGGCGCATAGCCATGCTGATCGATATAGCCTCGCACAAACCGATATACCCGTTCCTGTGCAGGGGTGAGTCCCATAGAACATCTTCCTGTCGTATGAGTTAGTGTCCATCCGGAAACCCCGGGCGAGAACTCCACGCCCCGCGAGGTTTCTGTTCGGAAAGGAGGGATTTTCCGTTCTGGCTAGGAAATCGAGGGGTTGCGCGGAGGCGTACTTGGGTACCG
>JBEKXG010000504.1:0-4182 GCA_049512295.1 Syntrophobacteraceae bacterium | reverse complement strand
GTGCAGGATGAAGGCCGTTGGGGGTATCAGGCTTATGGAATGCCTGTTGCGGGCGCCATGGATCGATATGCCTATCGCCTTGTCAATCTCTTGGCAGGCAATCGCATGGGCGCTGCCGTTCTGGAAATGAGCATTCTGGGTGGGGCATTCGAATTCGGGAGTGAATGTCTTGTCTCCGTGTGTGGCGCCGATATGCAGCCGAACCTGGACGGAAAGAAAGTTCCGAATTGGTCCGCGTTCTATGTGCCTGCGGGAGCCTTACTGTCCTTCGATTATGCGCTGACGGGTTGCCGGACGTATCTGGCCGTCCACGGCGGAATCAATGTGCCGCTGGTTTTGGGAAGCCGGTCTACCTACACGAGGGCTTATGTCGGAGGGGTGGCGGGGAAGCCATTGAAGGCAGGCGATGTTCTCCATGTCGGCAACGATGTCGGATCGCGGTCTATGCCATCAATTCTGCCGGAGCAATTTGTACCTCGCTATGACCAGGAGAGAAGACTAAGGGTCATCATGGGACCTCAAGATGACATGTTCACTGCGGAAGGCATCGGAACTTTCCTGGAAAGCAAGTATACGGTCTCAAACGAAGCCGACCGGATGGGATACCGCCTTGAAGGACCGAAGATCGAGCATGCAGGCGCAGCAGATATTATATCCGATGCTTTGCCTGAAGGCGCTGTTCAGGTGCCTGCCCATGGCATGCCGATTGTCATGATGGCCGACCGTCAGACTACTGGCGGATACCCGAAGATAGCCACGGTGATTGGGCCGGATCTCTCATTGCTCGCTCAAGGACGCCCTGGCGATACCGTATGCTTCCGCTCCTGCTCGGATAAGGAAGCGCTGGATGTTCTGCGCAGCGAGGGACTGCGCTATTTTGAGATTCAGCGTCTTTTAGAGGAGCAGCAATACGATAACTGGAGTTAGAGAGCTAATACGGAGTTGCATTCAAGATGATTCACAAGGCGGCGAGGAGGAGGCGACGCAGGCGTACACCATAGTACGTCGAGGAGCCGACGACGAAGACAACGCAGTGAGCGCTTGAATGCGACTCCGTATAAGTAGGCGTATACAGACGTCAGACAACTTGCACACGGATGCAAAAGTGGAGCGTTGAATATGAAGATAGACCTGAATTGTGACATGGGTGAGAGTTTTGGGACCTACAAGCTGGGCTATGACGAAGAGGTCATGCCCTTCGTTAACTCGATCAATGTCGCATGCGGATTCCATGCATCAGACCCCGGCAATATGCTTCATACCGTGCGACTGGCGAAAAAGCACCATGTCGCTATCGGCGCTCACCCGTCATTTCCCGACCTTGTTGGTTTTGGAAGAAGAAATATGGGAGCCTCTCCCGAGGAGATCAGAGCCGACACCATTTACCAGATCGGCGCCCTGTGGGCGATTTGCCGGTCTGAAGGAGTTAGGCTGCAGCATGTGAAACCTCACGGGGCACTCTACTATATGGCGGCCGGCGACATCCGCATTGCAGGCGCCATCGCCGAAGCGATTCAAGCAGTAGATCCCGGGTTGTTTATGGTGTGTTTGGGTAAATCGGAAATGGTGGAGGCGGCCAAGAAGGCCGGGGCCAAATACGTCGAAGAAGCATTTGCCGACAGGGCTTATACCAATGCGGGCACCCTGGTCCCTCGGAGCGAACCCGGGGCCGTTATCCATGATATCGACCTGGTCGCCGAGCGGGTCCTGTCGATGGTGAAACATCGGAAGATCGCCTCCATCGATGGAGTGGAAGTCCCTATAGTCGCGCAGACGATATGCGTGCATGGAGACACGCCCGGGGCCGTGGAGATGATCAAGTTAATCAGGAAGCGCCTGGAGCAGGATGCAATCGTGTTTGAACCGTTTGGCCAGTCCAATTGATACTTAGCCCCCTGAAGCAATTGAGTGACCTCAGCGCCTAATCAGTGTGTAACGCAAGAATCAGAGGCTCCCCAGCAGATTTTCGATCAATCCGTTCTTCCTCACATAAGGGATAACCAGCCTGTGCCGTGCGCGAGTAAGCGCGACGTAAGTCAGTTTCCTGATCTGTTCGTCAGACCATTCGTCCGCTTCCAGTTCGTCAAGCCCAAGTAGAAAAACACATGCCCAGTCAAAACCCTTGGCGCTGTGAATGGTGGAAATAGATACGCGCTCGGTTGTGATGTCGTAAGATTGTTTCGACCTGAGGTCCTCCGAAATCCAGTTCGACATAATGCCCCTATTTTCCAGCTCGTGCATCACCAGTTCCGGAATGCAAAGTTTGCGATGTCTTGAGATCCGCCGCGGGTAGAGAACTGCGATCTCTGAGAAGGGATACTCCCGATGAGCGTGAAGAGTCTTTACGGTGTCTGAAAGCAAAACAGCGGCGGCCTCAAGATCTGAAGCTTTCACCATCTTGGGCGCTGGACCGGAAATATCGCAATGAGAGGAGGAGCTGTTCTGCCATCCCATAAATCTCATGGCAAAATTTCGAATCTCAACGGTGTTCCGGTAAAGGGAGGGAAGCTCATCTTCGCGCACATTGTCCGCGATCTCTCGCAGGTTCGCAAGAATGTCCCCTCCATAAATATTCTGCCCTTCGTCGATGGCCACCGTTAGGTTCGGACTTTCCGGATCGAGAAGCCCGGCTACTACCTTCAACATGCCGGAAGAAAAGTCTTGTCCCTCGTCTATGAGAACAGCATGGTAATTTATGGGGTTTCCCCGCAGCCTGGCGCAAGTCTCCTCGACAACCAACTGGTAGTATTCCTCATCTTCTTTTTCGCACTGGATTTCTTCTCCGAGGATTTTCGCGCACAATTCGTAAAAGTGGTAGACCTCTACGCCGCCAGGACCCAAGCCTACCTCTTTTTCGGAAATCAACCGTTTGATGTAGTTGGTGAGAGTTATGTTATAGCAAAGAAAGAGGAGCCTGGCCTCAGGTCGGTAAGCCTTGAGAAATGCCGCCCTGTGCACGAGCACCAACGTTTTGCCACTGCCCGCAGGACCCTTTATCAGGTTGATTTCTGAAGACTGCCTGCGAGCTATGGCCTCCTGCTTGTCATCGAGCACGTGCACGCGCTGGGTAGGGTCCACATAGACACAGGAATCCCTTTGAGTGTGGCGCACCTGGATGACGGGGAAGAGAAGCTTTTTGAGGTGGCTGTACTCGGCACTGGACAGCCGGAACTGGAACTTGGGGGTAAACATTTCGGCCAGCTTCTTCTGAAAGCACCTGCCCGAGTTGTCGGTGCATATCTCAGAACTCAGATGCAGATCATCCCGGAAAAAAATGCGCTTTGCATCTATTACTTTCTCCAGCCCTCTGCGACAGTATTCGTATTTGTTGATGTTCGGGAAAACCACCCCGCAGTCTATGGGGATCTTCGGATTGCCGAAATACTTGGGATCATTTGAAATAAGCCGGCCATCGGCCTTTATTCTGCTCATTAGGGAGTTGAGGTAATCACGAGCCTGTTGAAAGGGGCTCTTCGTCCTCCTTTTTTCGTTTCCAACCCTCAGGACGAAACTATGTGGATCTGCCTCGTCGATCTGTCCAAGCGCCCAATCCTTTACCTCGAAAATTATGAGGCCAAGATTTTCGCAGTACAGTATAAAATCGGGTTCTCTTCCTTCTATATCGGGCAGGTACCAGGTTGTGAATTTGTCATCCGGTTTGGCAAACGCCGAGAGAAACTCGTAGAACCTGCGCTCGCCTTCCGTGGTGAATTCAGAGGTGTAGTCGGGGATCATCATGGCCATGAGTTCTCAATGCCTCCTGTATGACCTAAGTCGAAGAAGATTCAATGCCCCCAAAAGACCCCGTCCTCCCGGACTTGCTTGCGCGTTGGCGTTGAGGGGAGAGATGGTTTACGCTACAACCTCTTTCAGATTTATCCTTGCTCAAAAATCAGAGTTTTTCAAAGACTTTGATCGGAGTTCAGAAAGATTCTCATTTTTTCGACGTATAAACTCTTCACAGTATTGATGTCTCACCAAGGACGGTGGTTTTTAATCTGGATAAAATTAACAGCTCCAGTTTGCTATGGCAGCGGGAGCGGACCGAATTTCTTTATCTCTCAGTCACCCTTCCCATTCATTGCAGCCCGCAGAACACCAGAGCACTTGAAAGTAACTGCTTTCCTTGGCGGCAGCGTAATCGGCTCTCCATTCTGTGGGTTTCTGCCTTTACGTCCTTGC
>JBEKXG010000503.1:0-4196 GCA_049512295.1 Syntrophobacteraceae bacterium | reverse complement strand
AGCCAGAATTTGGCGGATTGATCATCCCGATCAATATGGACGTGCGGCGGCTCATTTGGTTCGTGACTATAAAAATAAAATCGGTACGGTCCCGTTTTTAGAACCACAGGGGTCATCAATACCGCTCCCAAAGTCAATTCAAGTTTATCTCATATTACCGTGAATATCTCCGAAAAAATAAGTCCGCATAGCTGTCCCTGTCCGCTTCCGGGGTTATTGTCCACTTCCGCCCGTCCGATACGGCGTGCACCGCCCCCTGCAGATCTGTCCTGTACACGGGGATGTTGCGCGCAACGCAACGTTCGATTACCGCAGGCGCCGGGAAACCGAACTGATTGTCATAGCCGCAGCTAAAAACAATGGCTCGGGGGCGGAGCGCGTCCAGAAATTCTTCGCTGTTCGAGTATCGGCTGCCGTGATGAGCTGCGACCAGGAGCGTTAGCATCCTGCCATCGAGGTCAGGAATAATCGACTCTTCGACGCTCCGGCCGATATCGCCCGGCAGGATCACCCTGGTTTCACCGAAAGATATCTCCAGCACGAGCGAGAGTTCGTTCAGGTCCCCTCGGGACTCGTCTTCGAGAAAATCCCGAGTTGGATGGAGCAGCCGTATTCGGGCCTGACCGATTTGCATATCTTTGATGAGATCGGGAAAGGTCCGAATTTTTATCTTTCGCTTCAACGCTATTTCATCGAGGTGGCAATTAACCCTCCTGTCCTCCTCGTGCTGGAAATGAATTCCCCTGCCCTCCCGGTCATCCCCGGTGATTCCGCTCGTCCAGAACGATCCCACGTCGAAATTGCGAAGGATGAAACGAAGCCCGAGCCCGTGGTCGGGGTGATCGTGCGAGAGGACCACGTAATCCAGCCTGCGAATTCCCTCGTGCCACAGATACGGAGCTAGCACCCCGCGGCCGATATCGTATGAATCATCGGGAACCCCTCCGCCGTCCACGAGCATCGTCTCACCTGTGGGCAACCTGACAAGAGTGGACGTCCCCTGCCCAACGTCGATAACGTCCACCCTCAATGCCCCCGTATTGTTCGACCCGGCGTGGCTGCTCAGCGCCAGGCCGCCGCAGATGAGCGCGGCCATGGCGCCAAGGCCTGCAATCTTGAGTTTTCGGGAAAAAGGGGCAAAGAAAAGGCCAATAGACGCGTAAATCACAAAGAGCCAGGCAGCAGATATGCTGCCGGTCCAGAAATAGCTCCAGGAAAAACCGGCAAACCATTCTATCAGCCGCAGACAGCCCCAAAGAAGGTAGTTTACGACAAGCAGAAGCGGATAGGCGATGGTTTCGCTGAACGCGAACAGGAGCACGCTCAAAAGCCCCTGGGGCAGAACCACAAACCCCACATAGGGAATCAGAAAGATATTGGCGACGATTCCCGCCAGGGCAAATCCGTCGAAATAGAAAATTATGAGCGGAAGCAGCAGGATATTGATTGCTATCGAAACCCAGAAAGCGTCTTCGAACTGGGATATTATTCTGCCCGGCACGCTGTTTGGCCCGAAGGCGGGAAATATCCCGGCGAGTCTCAATCTGCGGAATCGGGGATAGATGACTATGATCGCAAGTACGCATGCAAACGTCAGTTGGAAGGGGATCTGCCAGAGGTTGTTGGGGTCCGCGATCAGTATGAACAGGGCTGCCAGGGCCAGGACCGTCAATGAGTCGGCCTTGCGGTACCAGAAACCGGCCCCAAAGAAAACCGCGAGCGTCAGAATGGATCTCCAGATCGTGGGCGCCCCGAATCCAGCCAGGAACGCGTAGAGCACGGCGCTGGCAAGAGCGGGCCACAGGGCTATCTGCTTGTCGCTTATTCTGTTGAGAATTGACGGGAACAAGAAACGCACAGCACGGCGAACGAGCCAGAAGACGAACAGGCTGACCATTCCGATGTGCAGGCCCGAAACCGAGAGCAGGTGGTTCAGGCCCGTTTGGTGGATATGGTCCTGCCAGGTCCTGTCCAGAAGCAGTTTGTAGCCGAGTATCATCGCCGCGTAAAAGGCCGCCGGTTCCGGATCCAGTGATCTTTGAACCCAGAGGAGCGTCTTTTGCCGGAAGAGCTCGATTCGGCCTCTTATCGCATTCAATATCGAACCTGGGGAGGTCCCCGATGCAGGCGAGATCTTTATCAAGAGCCGTTCGTCCTTCAAAAAACACTGGGCGTAGAGACCTTTTCCGGCCTGATAACGCACGTAATCGAAACCACCCGGATTTCTGAAGCTGCGGAAGCGCTTGAGAGCGGTCCGAAAGAGCAAGCGGTCGCCGGGGAGAAGAAAGACGCCGGGATTCGCGGGGTTCTTTCTCGGAAGGCTCAGCAGTACTCCCCCGTCCAGAGGAGTTTGACTTTCGCCGGTTATTGCCCGGAGGAGGCGGAGCGGGGTTCGAGTCTTGTCCGGATAATATTCGGGCGAGCCCGAGACTTCAGCCATAAATGTCGCCGGCCGGCCGTTGAGGAAAGGCTCGAGACCCTGAGGAAACTGCGGGGCAGCGGCTTTTGACGCCCACATTCCAAAGACAACGAACAGCAGCGCGGGAACGGCGAAACCGCTGAGGACGGAGAGCCTGCCCCGGAAGCGTCTTTGATCCGGGGACTGAGAGCCTGCCCCGGAAGAGTCTTTGATCCGGGGACGGAGCCGGTTCAAGAAACGGCTGCGCGGCCACAAGGATACAACCATGGCTGCGGTAAGAATGAAGGCTGCAAAAACAAAATAGTGCGTTGGGACCGGCAGGTTCTCCCCGAACAGGCGATCTGCCGAAATCCCCAGCATGAAACAGACCGTGAGCCAAAAAAGCGGGCGTGCGGGCATGGAGTTTTCCAAACGCAAAGATACGAAGGGTCAGATTATGTTCCATCCACATTTCTTTCACAACGCCTTTTTGGCCGGTCCCCCGGATGCAATTGCGGATGCTATCGGTCTCTTTTCCGCCTGCAGGGTCGAGTAGCTCACTCAGTCCTCAGTCCCCGGATCAAAGACGCTTCCGGGGCAGGCTCTCAGTCCTTATTACTCAGTCCTTAGTCCTCAATGATGGAGATCCTCTGGGAGTCATTCCGACAAGAACGCCTGACCAGATCACTCCGCTGGGTACATCCTTGGAAAACAGTCACGAGGCAGTGCCTGCCTCGCCTGGTCGATTCCAATTTCGGGTGGGATGCGCTATCGTATGACCGGCAGAAATTGGGATGAAGATCGGGCTGGAGGCTTCATGGAGTTTATCTTCACAGCGATACTAAAACAGGGCAGGGGGTGATCATGGCAGGTAAAGATTCGAGGTCGCACAACAGGAATTCCCTTTCCGGTTTTTGAAAATAGATGGCACGCTGGCGGGCTTTTTCACCCCTGCGTTTCTGAGCTCCCTGAACGTGCCTGGATTGCACCTCCATTTTCTTTCCGGGGACTTGAAGCATGGCGGGCATCTTCTGACCTGTGACCCCTGCCGGGTGCGTGTGGGCGTGCAGATACTCGATCGGGTGGAAGTGGCCCTGCCCATGAGCCTCGACTATCTCACCCTGGACTTCAGACGTGACACCGAACGGGGATCTGGACAAAGCGGAAAGGTGACACGGCTCCGGTTGTCCAACATGAATTGAAGTCTTTCTTCACAACCGGTCGCTCAAACAGTTCAAACACTCAAGCAGGGTCGGACCCAATGCGGCTAACTCGGCAAAAAAGCTGTCCTTTTGGCCCCTTACGAGTTTCGGGCTTCGTGAGCGGCGACGCCTCCTGGTACTTACGTTTGTTATTTTTGCGACGATTCTCCAAACCGCGACTTTTTCTTCGATATTCCCGGCGATCTCTGGTGAATTATCATCTCGCTGTTTTCGCTGATAAAACGCCATAACGCCAGGGCTGGCGAGTTACCGGCACGCCTCTCTTCGGGCAACTCCTGTCTTAGAAGGGGAAAAATGGCCCCAAGAATGAAATGCCGGTCCAGTAATTTCAACTATTTACCGCAATGGGCATTGGATGTATCTCAGTGATACCGGCCAATTAGCTTGGCCTGACCCTTTGCTATACTTTAATTCATGATAGACAATTGAGTCTCATCGGACTCCGGCCAGGGACATCAAAACGAGCGGGTATAAATCGATGAGTAGA
Organism: Syntrophobacteraceae bacterium; assembly: GCA_049512295.1. Classification (GTDB taxonomy): domain Bacteria; phylum Desulfobacterota; class Syntrophobacteria; order Syntrophobacterales; family Syntrophobacteraceae; genus SbD1. Next base: position 88 of record JBEKXG010000503.1, on the reverse strand, counting down.
TGGATCACCATGGGCGCGACCAAACTTTTTCTCCAGACATAAATCAGGGCCACAATCATGCCTGAGATGCAGATGGTTACCATAGTAG
>JBEKXG010000502.1:0-4199 GCA_049512295.1 Syntrophobacteraceae bacterium | reverse complement strand
AACCTATGGAACTGGGCCATCTGCCGTACAGGAAAGGGACCTACGAGGATTATGTGGGAATACGCGGCTTACAACGGGGGAAAAAGAAATGGCGGCGCCATGTCGCGGACGTGGTGAGCCGCTTGGTTGCGGCCCTCGAACCCGATGACGTGGTTATCGGAGGGGGCAATGTGAAAAAACTGAAAAAATTACCCAAGGGTTGCCGCAGGGGTGACAACGCGAATGCTTTCCGGGGCGGGTTTCGCCTGTGGGAGAAACCGGACCCGCGCAGAGGTTCCATTTCCCTAAGGCCTCTCTCTTCATCATCACGAAAAAGCAAGAGGAGTAAAGAAAATGAACCAAAAAATCGCGCCGCTCACTGAACGCCAGACATGGAAACGCCTTGCAACACATTATCAACAGGTCCGTGACCTGCATCTGCGCAAGCTTTTTGCGGACGATCCCACCCGCGGCGAGCGCATGACGGTCGAAGCGGTCGGCCTGTACCTGGATTACTCGAAGAATCGCATAACCGACGAGACCCTCGAATTGCTCCTCCAGTTGGCGGAGGACTGCGGCCTCCGCGGTCGTATCGAGGCCATGTTCCGGGGCGAGAAAATCAACATTACGGAAGACCGCGCGGTCTTGCACGTGGCCCTTCGTGCGCCCAGAGAAGCATCCATCGTCGTGGATGGCGAGAACGTCGTGCCGCAAGTCCACGCCGTGCTCGACAAGATGGCTGATTTCTCCAACCGTGTGCGGAGCGGCGCCTGGAAAGGCCATACCGGCAAACGCATTCGCAACGTCATCAACATCGGCATCGGTGGCTCCGACCTCGGTCCGGTCATGGCCTATGAAGCATTGAAGCATTATAGCGAGCGAGCCATGACTTTTCGGTTTGTTTCCAATGTAGACAGCACCGACTTCGCCGAGGCCGTTCAGGATATCGAGCCGGCGGAGACTCTCTTCATCATCTCTTCAAAAACTTTCACAACCCTTGAAACCATGACGAATGCCCACACCGCTCGCGATTGGTCAATTGCAGGCCTCGGAGGTGACGAAAAGTCGGTCCCCAGGCATTTTGTCGCGGTATCGACCAACGCGGGGGAAGTGGCGAAGTTCGGCATTGATACCGCCAACATGTTCGGGTTCTGGGATTGGGTCGGCGGACGCTACTCCATGGATTCAGCGATCGGACTTTCTACTATGGTGGCCGTCGGCCCGGATCACTTTCGCGCCATGCTGGACGGTTTTCACCAGATGGACGAACACTTCCGCACCACTCCCTTTGAGCGGAACCTGCCGGTGCTCATGGGACTCCTGGGCCTTTGGTACAACGACTTCTTCGGCGCCCATACCGTCGCGGTGTTGCCGTACGAGCAGTACCTGAAGCGGTTCCCGGCTTATCTGCAGCAGTTGACCATGGAGAGCAACGGCAAACACGTCACGCTGGATGGTCAGAAAGTCTCCTGTGATACCGGCCCCATCTACTGGGGGGAGCCGGGGACAAACGGCCAGCACTCGTTCTATCAATTGATTCATCAAGGAACAAGGCTCATTCCCTGCGACTTCATAGCGTTCCACCAGACGCTCAACCCGCTCGGCCGGCACCATGACATTCTCATGGCGAACGTGTTCGCTCAGGCCGAGGCGCTGGCCTTCGGCAAGACCCCCGAGCAAGTCAAGGCCGAGGGCACACCGGATTGGCTCGTCCCCCACCGGGTCTTCGAGGGCAACCGCCCGTCAAACATGATTCTCGCCCGGCGGCTCACCCCGGAAACCCTCGGGAAACTCGTGGCCCTCTACGAGCACAGTGTCTTTACCCAGGGCGCGATCTGGAGCATCGGCTCGTTCGACCAGTGGGGTGTCGAACTGGGCAAGCAATTGGCCCAGCGGATCATCCCGGAACTCGAGAGCAAGGGGAAACCTGCGCTGGCCCATGATAGCTCAACCAATCACCTGATTTCCCAATACCGAAAGTCAAAGGAGGCGTTATGAAATCTCCCGGCTTGAACGAACAACAACTGCAGAAAATGAAGACCCATCCGGGTTTCATTGCGGCCCTGGATCAAAGCGGCGGCAGCACGCCCCACGCCCTGAGTCTTTACGGAATCAAAGCGGGGGCGTGGTCTAACGAGGAGGAGATGTTCGCGATCGTTCACCAGATGCGCACGCGCATCATTACCAGCCCCAGCTTTACCGGCGAGCGGATTATTGCCGCCATCCTGTTCGAGAATACAATGGACAGAGACGTCGAGAAGCGTCCGACCGCGGACTATCTTTGGAAAGTGAAGCAGGTTGTTCCTTTTCTGAAAGTGGACCAGGGACTGGCGGCGGAGAAGGACGGAGTCCAACTGATGAAGCCTATGCCGGCGCTTCCTGCGCTGCTCGGCAAAGCCAAAGCGAAGGGCATCTTCGGAACCAAGATGCGTTCGGTCATCAAGCAGGCCAACGCAGCCAGCATCAAAGACATCGTTAGCCAGCAGTTCGAAGTCGCCGGGCAGATCATCGCCGCTGGCCTCCTGCCGATCGTCGAGCCGGAAGTTGACATTCACTGCCCGGAAAAGGCCAAGGCCGAAGATTTGCTCAAAGCGGCCATCCTCGAGCAGCTTGAAAAATTGCCAGCGGGTCAGTTGGTCATGCTCAAGCTCACCCTACCGGAGCAAGACGACTTCTACGCCGATTTCATCCGACATGCCAAGGTCTTGAGAGTGGTTGCGCTGTCGGGCGGTTATTCGCGGGAAGAAGCCAACGACCGCCTGCGCAGGAATCACGGCATCGTGGCGAGCTTTTCGCGGGCGCTGGTGGAGGGGCTGTCGGCCCAGCAATCCGATGTTGAGTTCAACGCCCTTCTGGATCGATCCATTCAGAGCATCTATGACGCGTCCAACACTTGAGCAGGCCATGACGGGAAATTCGGATGACGGGGTCGGACCCAGCTAACGGTCCGAGAATTGTGATCCCGGAGGATTTGAGAAATGGACAGGGGAATTATTAAGCGGGATTGCCACAAGGAGGCCATATGCGCGTTGGAATAGCCACCGATCACGGGGGATTTGGTCTGAAGGAAGAATTGCTCGGCCAGCTTCGCGCTGCGGGACATGAGGTCGTCGATTTCGGCGCTCATCGCCTGAGCGAGGGTGATGACTATCCCGACTACGTTGTCCCGCTTGCACTCGCCGTAGCCGCGCAGAAGGTCGAGCGCGGGGTGGCCATCTGCGGCAGCGGCGTAGGCGCGTCGGTGTGCGCCAACAAGGTTCGGGGGATTCGCGCGGCGTTGATCCACGACCACTTCTCGGCCAGGCAAGGGGTCGAGGACGACCACATGAACATGATTTGCATGGGCGGCCGGACCGTGGGGCCGGCTGTTGCCTGGGACCTCGTCCAGACGTTCCTTGCCTCCGAGTTCAGCCAGGCCGAGCGGCACCTGCGGCGCCTAGGCAAAGTGGCCGCCCAGGAGGCGCGAGAGGCCGGATCTACACCGGTGAGGACCTAGGGAGGGCACTCCATGGCTGGGATTACGACCGACAATCAGGGCAAGAGCTTTCCGCTCGGCGCCGCCGTATGCCCTGATGGGGTAAACTTCAGTATCTTCTCCAAGCACAGCACCGCGGTGGAGTTGCTCCTTTTCGAGCGCGTGGACGACCCCAAGCCGTCTCGCGTGGTCACGCTCGATCCGCGGACGAATCGCACCTACCACTACTGGCACACGTTTGTGCCGGGGGTGAAGGCGGGACAACTCTATGCCTATCGAGTCCGTGGCCCATACGCGCCGGAGCGCGGGCTTCGATTCGATCCGGATAAGGTTCTCCTGGATCCGTACGGGAAGTGCGTGGCCCGGCCGGCAGGATACAGCCGCCAAGCTGCGTGTCATCGCGGAGACAACGCCGCCGTGGCGGTCAAGAGCGTCGTCGCGGACCCGAGCACGTACGATTGGGAGGACGACAGCCCCCCGCGGAGGCCCTTCGCCAAGACGGTGATTTACGAGATGCATGTGGGCGGCTTCACCAGGCATCCCAGCTCCGGCATCGCGACCGCCCGGCGGGGCACCTATGCCGGACTGGCGGAAAAAGTCCCATACTTGCAGGACCTTGGAGTCACTGCGGTCGAATTGCTCCCCGTCTTCGCCTTTGACGAGCAGGATGGTCCGGCGGGATTGGGCAATTACTGGGGGTATGCCCCCCTGTCTTTTTTCGCCCCCCATGACGGCTACAGTTCCC
>JBEKXG010000501.1:0-4202 GCA_049512295.1 Syntrophobacteraceae bacterium | reverse complement strand
TTTACGGCTTATAGCATGGATTTCATAAACAGGCGCAAAGAGTTCGCCTCCGTTCTGGAAAACGCCAAAGCCGACGGGAAGCTGCCGCTCCGCATAATACACGGCGATCCTAAAGTGAGCAATGTAATGATCGATACCAGGACAGGGCTGGCCGTGAGCATCGTGGACCTGGATACCGTAAAGCCCGGCCTTCTGCATTATGACATTGGCGACTGCCTCCGCTCGTGCTGCAATCCGCTCGGAGAAGACCCCGGCACGCCCGATGGAGTCAGGTTCGAACCTGAACTCTGCCGGGCACTGCTGCGGGGCTATTTTTCGGTGGCCGGAGGCTTCCTCACCAAATACGATTACGAATTCATATACGATTCGATCCGCCTGGTAGCCTACGAGTTGGGAGTGAGGTTTTTTGCAGACTACCTGGAAGGGGATGTCTATTTCAAGGTAAAGGATCGCGAGCACAACCTTCGAAGAGCGCTGGTCCAGTTCCGCCTTGTCGAGAGTATCGAGTCGCAGGCGCAGGCTTTACGCGCGATTATCAGGGAGGCGAAGCGGTAAACGTTCACCGTAGTAGAGACGCTGAGAGTGCAGAGAAGAAAAATTATTTCTGACAGGATTTACAGGATTATTAGACATTGAAAAAACGACTCCCAAAACAGCCCTGCCCTGTCTATATCAGCGGGGATTTTTCGCTGCGGCTGTATGGCGGAATTCATTCTTCCTCCTGTCAATCCCCGGTTCGGGTCCGGGGCAGGCTTTGTGAATCCCCCGATCAGGTCGGGGGCAGGCTCCGTCCAAGGTCTTTCTTTGGCTCCGCGCCCTCTGCGTCTCTGCGGTGAGCCGTTGCTTCGGCTTTCATCTTCAGCCTTTTGATGAGAAGTTTGTGTCCTGAACCTGAATTATTCGTGACTGAGCGCAATAATTGTATTGTATTCGTCAAAACATTTTGGTTAAGTGTCGCAGCTAAATCATAGGTAAACTATTGGGCCGTTTCGGATTTGGAGGTTCGGCAATGAGTGCATCGGTAAAACTCTCTGCGGGCATGTGCTTTACCCTGATACTGTTATTGTTTGTCACCCATGCACAGGCACAGTTGTCACAGAACGCTCCGGCATCTGCCTCCGGCGGCCTTGCCGTCCAGCAGGACAATACGGAGCACTTATTCACAAAGTGCAGTTGGGACACCGCATTATCTTTCGGCGGAGCGGCAGGCGTCCAGATGCTCGGCACCTCGCTCCGCCATGATTTTGTCCTGGGTACCTTCGACGTGGGAAGAATTATCAGCGATACCCAGGGCGCCGGCCATTGGTATGAAGGCAACTGGGAAGTTCTCGGCGAATTATTCGGCGGCTATCAGTTAAACCCTGGAAGAGCCACCGTTGTGGGCCTTACACCTTTTATTCGTTACAACTTTGTCACCCACTCCAGGTGGGTGCCGTTTGTAGAGGCGGGGGCCGGGGTCACGTACACGGATATAGGCAGGCCCGACCAAAGGACCAGCTTCGAATTCAACCTGCAGCCCGGCATAGGACTCCACTACTTTATGTGCCGGGACCTTGCCGTCACTTTGCAGTCGAGAGTCCTCCACCTCTCCAATGCAGGCATCGAAACACCAAACCTCGGCGTCAATACCGTGGCTTTTCTACTGGGACTGACCTGGTTTCACTGATCGTTTGCAAATCGGGGCCGGGCCGCGAACGCGCCTTGCGCCCGAATGCGGGATACATGAAACACTTAAGGCGGAGCCGGTTTGACTCCGCCTTTATGCTTCAGGCACTTCAGAGATGAGGGATCGATATCCCGCCTCGTGTTTTGACTTTTCAGCGATTTTTAGGCCGTTTTCACTCCCGGCGCCGCCTTTAGCCGGGCGGCAGCCTCCACGCCTTTGGCCTTCCCGAAAAGCATGTACACCCATATCTGGTAGACGATTACAATCGGCACGAAGACCAGTGCCACTCCGAGCATGATTTTCAATGTCAGGGGACTCGATGACGAGTTGAACGCGGTCAGGCTGAATGCCGGATTGATGCCGGATATAAGCAGATTCGGATACATTCCGCAGACCCCGAAAAGCGTAACCGTGAAGATGAAAACCGCCGAGGAAAACCAGGCTTTCAGCCATTGAGACTGCCGGATAAAAAGCGCTGTCCCGATCAGCGCCCCGACGGCTGCAAGCGGAATAACCAAAAGGACCGGCGCTTTCATGTAATTGTCGTATAGACCGGTCGAGATGTAGGTGGCCCCCAGGAACAAGACCGCCACCACCGCAAGTGCAAACCAGAGCTTGCCCGCAAGCTGTCCGGCGCGCTCTTTGAGTTCCCCCCCGGTCTTGATTGCCAGCCAGAGAGACCCGTGCACCGCAAAGATAAGCGTGAAGAGAATGCCCCCCATAAGTCCGTAGGGGTTCAGCAGGGAGAAAAGCGTCCCCTGATAAATTCCGGCTTTATCAATCAAAATGCCGCGAAACAGATTGGCGAAAGCCACGCCGAACAGCAACGCCGGACCAAAGTTCCCTATCCACAGAAGGGCGTCCCAGAACCTTTTCCACCCGCCCGATGAGAATTTGGACCTGAACTCCATGGCTACTCCGCGCACTATCAGGCAAAACAGGATCAAAAGAAGGGCCGAATAGAGGCTGCTGAACATCACGGCGTAAGTTTTCGGGAAAGCGGCGAAAGTAACCCCGCCTGCGGTTATGAGCCAGACCTCGTTCCCGTTCCAGTAAGGTCCCATGCTGTTGTAGACGGCGCGTTTCTCGTTTTCGTTCTTTGCGATAAATGGCGCCAGAGTTCCAATCCCGAGATCGAAGCCGTCAAGAACGAAATAGACGGCCCACAGAATTCCCCAGAGAGCAAACCAGATCGTCTCAAGCATATCCCACCTCCTCTTCGGCCTCGGGCAGGGTCGTTTCATCTATCGGCCCTTTCCTCGCATGGCTCCATATCAGGTAATAAGCCACCAATCCCAGAAAAGAATAGACAAGCACGAATGCGCCAAACGAGATCGCCACCTGTGATGCCGCAATCGGAGATACCGCATTCGAGGTCTTCATCATCCCGTATACCACCCAGGGCTGCCTACCCACTTCGGCGAGCATCCAGCCAAATTCGCTGGCCACGTAGGGTAGTGGAATAGAAAAGAGAAACACCTTGAGCAAGGCGGGCCGCTCCTCGATTGTGTTGCGCCTGAGCCAGCCGATGATTGCCACGACAAGGAAAAAAAACCCGAGCGCCATCATTACTCGGAAGGAGACAAAGGAAAAGGTTACCGGGGGCCTTTCCGAAGGCGCAAAATCTTTCAAGCCCTTCACTTCAGCCGTGAAATCATGGTACGCCAGCATACTCAGAGCGCCTGGAATTGCGCCGAATTCAACCAGGTTGCGCTCGTTCTCCGGGTCAGGGATAACGAACAGATACTGCGGGGCTGATTTTTGTGTCTTCCAGAGCGACTCCATGGCCGCGAGCTTCGCGGGCTGTATCTTGGCGACCTCACCGCCGTGCATGTGGCCCTGCACAACCTCGACGATCGTAAAGATCAGCGCGAATGAAACTGCCATCCGAAACGATTTTTTGAAAAATGAAAGGTTTTGCTTCCTGAGTAAATGCCAGGCGCTGACGCCCATTACGAAAAAGGCTGAAAGAATGTAGGCGGCTGAAAGTGTATGTACGATAGTGTGCCAGGCAAAGGGCTGGAAAATAATAGCCATTAGATTGTCAAGCTCGGCCCGGCCATTCCGGATTACAAAACCCACCGGGTGCTGCATCCACGAGTTGGCGATCAGAATCCAGAACGCCGAAACGTTCGAAGCTGCCGCCACCAGCCAGATGGTTACCGCATGCGCCTTCGGCGACAGCCGCTTCCAGCCGAAAGCCCATACCGCGATAAAAGTGGATTCAAGAAAGAAAGCCACTGTTGCTTCAATTGCCAACAGCGAACCGAAAATATCGCCAACGTATTCCGAATAGCGCGACCAGTTTGTCCCGAACTGGAACTCGAGAGTTATGCCCGTAACCACCCCTATGGCGAAATTGATCAAAAATATCTTGCCCCAGAAACGGGTCATGTTCTTGTACTCTTCGTTTCCCGTCCGGACGTAGATCGTCTCCATTATCGCGAGCAGGACGGAAAGCCCGAGAGTAAGCGGCACGAACAGGAAATGAAAAAATGTCGCAGCGGCAAACTGGAGTCTGGATAGCATAAGGACG
>JBEKXG010000500.1:0-4220 GCA_049512295.1 Syntrophobacteraceae bacterium | reverse complement strand
GGTAACCAAATAAAAGGTGCCGTGGGCGATATTAAGGTTCAGTTCGAAGGTGCAGCGGTAGACATCACCCGGTTGCAGGGAAAACGGGGCGTATCCGAGACGTTCGGTGGAAGTGAGGGAAATTTCGTACCGCGCTTCGTCCCTGAACCAGATAACAACAGATAGTTTGCCCATAGCTTCCCGAGCGATGACTTCAACGTCCACCCATACTGTCTCACCAGACTCAAAGGTGGATCGTTCGCCGGTGTGATTGCGGATGCGAACTTTTGAAATATAGGCCGGCCGATTTTCTTCGGGGGTGTCATCGACGTTCGAGCTGTGGTGGAGATACTGGCGGGCAACGGCGTCAGTTTCGTCAATCGCGAGCACTTTTCCGTGTTCGAGCAGCATCGCGCGCTGGCAAATTTCGGTAACGGCTTTAAGGTTGTGTGAGACGAACAGGACGGTGGTGCCGCCTTCAATGATGGAGCGAATGCGGTCCATGCAGCGTTGCTGGAAAACGAAGTCACCTACGCTGAGCACTTCATCAACAATCAGCACTTCCGGATCGACGTGCGCCGCAACCGAGAAACCCAAGCGGGCGTACATCCCGGAAGAATACCGCTTCACGGGCGTGTCGATGAATTCTTCAATTCCCGAGAAAGCGATGATCTGGTCGAGTTTCGATTGAATTTCGCGCTTGGTCATGCCAAGAATCGTGCCATGGAGAAAGATATTCTCCCTGCCGGTGAGGTCGGGGTGGAAGCCAGCGGTGACCTCAATCAGAGCAGAAAGGCGCCCATTCACAATCATGCGGCCCTTGGTGGGCATCATGACGCGGCTCAGGATCTTCAGCGCGGTGCTTTTTCCGGCGCCGTTGCGGCCAATGATACCGAGCGCTTCGCCGTGCTTGACCTCAAAAGAAATGTCCTGCAGCGCCCAGAACTCGCGTTTGTCGTTAGCATTTAGCTCTTGCACGCGGAACATCTTGCCGGTCAAGGCAGGCAAAAGATCGCGCAGTGAATTGTAAGTCTCGCCCTTGCGGAACTTTTTGTAGATATGCTCCATGCGGAGCACGACGTCAGACATAAGAGGTTTCCATTAAATGCTCTCGGCAAAAGCGGGTTCGAGATGCTTAAACAAAAGGAATCCGCCCAAAAAACCCGCCAAACTGAAGACTAGACTGTATAGGTACCAATGAACATCAGGGGAGGCATGGTTGGCGATGCAGGTGCTAAGCCCGTCGAGCAACGGGGCCACAGGATTCAGTAGCAGCCACTTCCCACGATCGCCGAACATGCGCACGTCGTAGAACACGGGAGTGAAGAAGATGCCGAAGGTCAGAAGGACTTCGACAATGTACTTCACGTCGCGGAAGAAAAGGCTGGAGGCGGACACAATCATGCCAATCCCCACGCAAAACAGGACCATGGTGGCGAGCAGCACAGGAACCCATAGAAGATAGATGCTCCAGCCAATCTTCATGAAGAGCAGAAGAATAATCAAAGCGGAAGAGGCGACGAAGAAATCGAAAAGACAGGCAAGTACCGCCGCCATGGGGAAAATTTCTTTGGGAAAATAGATTTTGGTAACAAGACCATAATTGCTAGTAAGACTGTAGCAGGTGAAACGGATGCTGGAGACGATGAACGCCCACGGTACTGACTTAATAGCCACGCTGGCAAGGTCAGCCGTTTTGAGCGGTGCGTGGGCGACCCTAGCAAAGGCGTAGCGCACAATGACGCCGGACAGGACGATGACGATGGGCATGAGGATGGCCCAGAGAAAGCCCATGATCGACTGCTTGTACCGGACCTTGATGTCGCGGTAAGTGATCATATACAGAAGCTCTCGATACTTGTATAGCTCTTGAAGTTCTTTTTTCATAAGTCCGTGTGTCTCCCGTCCGTTTTTCCCAATACCTGCCAATCCCTCGTCCAAACCTTTGCGCCATCGGCTGGAAGTGTCCGTCTAAATGAACGTCAATTCCACCGCGGGGTGCGGCGCCACGCTCCGGACTGCATCCCAGAATGTCTCCGCTATCAGATCGGTGAGGGGGCGGCTTGCGGGCAGTTCGTAGTCGTCCACGCGTGTGATAGGTGTCAGTTCAGCAAGCGTACCTACCAGGCGGAGCTCATCTGCAATGTGCAGCTCTGTACGATCGATAGGCCGTTCGATAAAGGGAATAGCCCGCGAGTGGCAGATTCCACGGACGATTTCCAGTGTGATGCTCTCCAGCCGGCCTTCCGAAGCTGGGGGAGTAACGACACAACCATCGCGAACCATTACTAAGCATGCACCCGTTGCCTCCGCCACCCGGCCGTACTGATTTAGCAGTATCATATCCGAGAAACCCCGTCCTTTTCCTTCAATGCGGGCAAGGCGCGCCACATTATAGTTGGCGCTCGTTTTGATGCGAGGCGAGAGGCTCAGATCCGTAGCACGCTGCCAAGTGCTGACGCCGACACTTACCGGGCTGGGAGGCTGTTTCGATTGATGGTATGCCGTGAGAACAAGATCTGCGACGGTACCCTCTCCCCAATGTCCCTCGACAACGTACAACGTAGCGCGAATCCACATATCTTTGTCGCGCTCGTATAGTACTCGGATCAGTTTTGCGCATGCCTCTCGGAATTCGTCAAAAGTGACCGGAACTGGAACATGCAGGAGCCGCGCTGAGCGCGTCAGTCGTTCGTAGTGGCGACGCATTTCGACGATCCCGAACGAATTCCCTTCCGCCTGCCAGTACCCTTTCAACCCTTCGTAAACATTGAGGCCGCGGTTCACCGCCTCACACGAGACATGCAAAGTTGCTTCTTCCCAAGGGCGTATGTCGCCTCGACAGTAAACCCAACGTGGTTGCTGTAATCCGAGCGCGTAGAGCGCCTGCTGCGCTGGCTTGGTAGTCATATTGAAATCCTTCTCCGAAAGTTCTTATCGTTTCTCAATTTTTCTATGCGCGATTCGAATTCGTGGCAGCTTTCATATCCACGCAGCGAAAGCATCGATCAAGGATCGAGTATTACTTTCCGTGCGTGGAACGCCTCTGCGTAACCACTGGGGGAGCTCGACTCCATGCCCCGGATCCGCATGAGACCCAAGAAGGTTTCACGGTCGAACCATGGCTTAGCTCCCTGAGACTCAAACGCCTCGAGGAGAAAATCGACCTTTTGCTCGTAGACCGGTGCTTCCAGTGGCACAAACAGGTTTGGCCGACCGATGTCGCCGTCGTACTTCGGAATCTCGTATTCAAAGATTAAATGATTTCGAAAGGTGTTCCAAGTCAGCTCCGAGAGCAAGCGGTGATCCTGGTGTGCATCCCCATGCCAGTGAGTGAAAATCAGATCCGGATTCACCTGACTTTTTAGCTCTTCGAAAGAATCCTTCACTTCGCCGCCGTCGTAAGGGAAGTAACCATCCCGATACTCTTTCAGCACGACTTCCTTGTCGCACCCGGCGGTGAACAGTGCGGCAGCCTTCGCGGCTTCCTGGCCGCGGGTTCCCGATGCGCTGAATACTACCCAATGAAACATCAATCGGGGCAGAATGCTTTTGAGGTACAACAAGGTCCCGCCGCAACCAATCTCGATGTCATCCGAATGGGCCCCAAGGCAGAGCACGACCGCCTGATCCCCATCTTTTCCTGAAAGGCTCAGCTTCATCACGTAACGACTCTCGTTGTAGATTTGTTGTTCTTCCATACGCACCACGGAGCTTCGCCGGACGCCTCCAGTTCATCCAGTATTTGCTTGTCCCGGAAAGTGTCCATGCACTGCCAAAAGCCCTCGTAGCGCTGCGACCAGACTCTTCCCTCGGCGATCAATCGCCGGAATGGTTCGTAAACCAACTCCTCTTTGGGCTTAATGTATCGAAAGACTTCTTTTCGCAGCACGAAGTAACCCCCGTTCACCCAGATGTCAGAGTCCTTCATGCATTTAATCGCCCGGACGGAGCCGTTGTCATCCAAGTGCACGGTATCCAGACTGCTTGTCCGCGGCTGCACGGAAAGAAATGCGGCATAGCCGTCGCGGCGGCCGAATTCTTCAATCATACGGGGCAGGGGGAAATCCGTTAGACCGTCGCTATAATTCGCGAGAAAAACTTCGCCATTGCCTAAATGGGGTTCGACAAGCCGCAACCTGTCGGCAATCGTGGAATGCAAACCGGTGTCTACGAAGGTGATGGTCCAATCGTCGATGTCCCGTTGCGTAAACTCCAGCTTCCGGCCGCCTTGTGATAAC
>JBEKXG010000499.1:0-4221 GCA_049512295.1 Syntrophobacteraceae bacterium | reverse complement strand
CGTCTTGCCTTGACTCCCTGGCGGATCCAGGCTTCTTCTCGAGCCAGCTTCTTATCGAACCGCTCCCGTTGGCCGGCTTCGATCTCGAGCGCGGTTTGCCTGCGTTTTTGGAAGGTATCGTAATCGCATGCCCAGTCCACCAGGCGCCCTCGGTCCAGTTCAACAATGCGCGTAGCGAGCTTTTGGAGAAACATCCGGTCATGAGTTACAAAAAGAAGAGTTCCGTCGTAGCGGAGCAGAAAGTCCTCCATCCAGCTTATTGCCTCGATATCGAGATGATTGGTGGGCTCATCCAGAAGCAGAACATCCGGCTCACAAACCAAGCCTCTCGCCAGCATTACCCTGCGCTTCAGCCCGGCGGAAAGAGTTTCAAATTGCTCGCCTGGATTCAGATCCATGCGCGATACTATTTTTTCGGCCCGGTTGGCGCCGCGCCCGCCAAAGACTTTTGCCGGAGCAGCTTTTGAATCATCCTGTCCGCCGGCTACGATGGCCAGGACGGTTCCGGTCAATCCCTGCGGCGCCTCCTGGGGCAGGAATGAAAGCCGCACACCCTGCTGGTATACGATCTCGCCCTTATCCGGAGTGAGCTCGCCTTTCAACAGGCGCAGTAAGGTGGATTTCCCTGCTCCGTTCCTTCCGAGCAGGCACACGCGCTCCCTTTCCTCCAGGTGAAAGTCAACGTGATCGAGCAGCAAAGGCCCTCCAAAACCCATGCACACGTCACGCAAGCTTACAAGAGCCATTCCTGTTCAGTTCCTTTCGCCCGCGGCGATTTTTGCAGGCGGGCAAGCCGGCAACCGGTCCCACCGGCGAATCAGGGCTTTTTAAAGGCTTTTTCGAAAGGATTGTTGAAGGCGCCCTTTTTCTCGCCGGCGGAATTCTTGGCGCGCTGCGCTCCGGTCCCGGATGGTTCTCCCTTTGCGGGTTTCCCCGGCCGGGGCGCTGGATTTGCCCCACCGGCCCCATCGGTCCCGCGGTGATTCTGCAAGCGGGCATCCCGGCAGCCGGTCCCACCGGCCCCACCGGTCCCGCGGCGATTCTGCAAGCGGGTATCCTGGCAGCCGGTCCCACCGGCCCCACCGGTTTTCATGGAAAGCGACACGCGCCCTCTTTCCAGGTCTACATCGAGAACGGTGACGGCTACCTTTTGATGCACACGGACAACCTCCCCTGGGTCCTTTACGAATCTGTCCGACAGTTCGCTGACATGAACCAGGCCGTCCCTGTGGACGCCGATATCCACAAAAGCGCCGAAGGCTGTGACGTTGGTCACTATTCCGGGCAGTTTCATGCCGGGTTCCAGGTCGGTCAACTTTTCGATCCCCGGCGCAAATGAAAATACTTCGAACGACTTCCGGGGGTCTCTGCCCGGCTTGGCGAGTTCCGACAGGATATCGGCCAGGGTGGGAAGTCCTGCCTGCTCTGTTACGTACAGCGCGAGGTCGATTTTTTCCCGCAGAGACGGCTCCCGCATCAGGTCGGCAACCGAACAGCCCAGGTCCCGGGCCATTTTCTCCACGATCGGGTAGGATTCCGGGTGGACGGCGCTCGCGTCCAGCGGGTTTTCCACACCTGATGTGCGCAAAAAACCGGCCGATTGCTGGAACGCCCGGGGACCCAGGCGAGGAACTTTCTTCAATTCCTCCCTGTTGCGAAATGGTCCATTTATTTCCCGGTAGGAAACGATGTTTGCGGCAAGTTGAGGTCCGAGCCCGGAGACATAAGAGAGGAGCTGCGGGCTTGCCGAATTGATTTCTACTCCGACCGCGTTCACACAGCTCACCACGACGTCGTCCAGGCCCTTTCTCAGCTCGGCCTGGTCCACGTCGTGCTGGTACTGGCCTACTCCGATTGATTTTGGATCGATTTTGACGAGTTCCGCCAGGGGATCTATCAGGCGCCTTCCTATCGAGACCGCCCCGCGCACGGTCAGATCGTGGTCGGGAAACTCCTCGCGCGCCGCGCTGGACGCCGAGTAGATCGAAGCGCCGCTCTCATCGGCCATGACTGCCTGGATTTCCTGTGGCAGGCCAAGACCCCGGATAAATGACTCCGTTTCTCTCCCGGCAGTGCCGTTGCCGATAGCGATGGCCTCGGTGGCGCACTTTTCCACGAGAAGGCGGATGCGTTCGCCTGCCTTTTCGGATGCCTGTGGCCCCGAGTGCGGGTAGATGGTTTCGGTATGGAGGAGCTTTCCCTGCGGGTCCAGGCACACCAGTTTGCACCCGGTGCGAAAGCCCGGGTCTATCGCCATTACTTTCTTAAAACCCAGCGGAGGGGCCATCAGGAGATGGCGCAGATTGTCGGCAAAAACCCGGATGGCTTCCCTGTCCGCGCGGAGTTTGGATTCGTTTTTCATTTCCGTTTCGAGCGAGGGCGCCAGGAGCCTTTTATAGCTGTCGTGAACGGCGGCGCGGACCTGTTTGGAAGCCGTTGAATCGTTCTTGATGAAAATGGATTCGAGCAGGTTCATGGCTTCTTTTTCGGGAGGCTCGATGCGCACTGTCAGAAAACCTTCCTTCTCCCCTCGCCGAACCGCCAGTATTCTGTGCGACGGCGCTCCCCCGAGCGATTCTTCCCTGTCGTAGTAGTCACGGTATTGAATCCCCTCCGCCTCTTTGCCCGGAGCGGCCCGGGACCGCAGCATTCCTCTTTCGAAAAAGAGCGCCCGGAGCTTTGATCGGGAATCCGCGTTCTCGTTTGCCCATTCGGCGATGATGTCCCGCGCTCCGCAAAGGGCGTCTTCGGCGGACGCTATTTCCTGCTCCGGATTTATAAAATTTTGAGCCCGGGCCATGGGATCGGCTGCCGGATTCTGTTCGAACAGCATGAGCGCCAGCGGCTCCAGTCCTTTTTCCCTGGCCATGGCGGCCCTGGTGCGGCGCTTGGGCCGGAACGGGAGGTAGATATCTTCGATTTCCGCCAGTGTTGAGGCCCGAAGTATCCGGTTTTCCAACTCATCGGTAAGCTTTTCCTGCTCCCGGAGCGACTTTAAAACGGCGCTCCTGCGCTTGTCGAGCGCATCCAACCGATCGAGGCGGTCGCGAATCGCCGCAACGACCGTCTCGTCAAGAGAACCGGTCGCTTCCTTGCGGTACCTGGCGATAAAGGGCACGGTGGCGCCCTCTTCCAGGAGCCTGGCCGTTGCCTGGACCTGGTGTGGCTGAAGACCCGTTTCGCGGGAGATGGAGTCTAAATGGCTTTGGTTCATGACTTCCTTTCGCCCGCGGCGATTTTGCGAGCGGGCAACTTGGCAGCCGGTCCCACCGGTCCCGCGGCGATTTTGCAAGCGGGCAACCTGGCAGCCGGTCCCACCGGTCCCGCGGCGATTTTGCAAGCGGGCAACCTGGCAGCCGGTCCCACCGGTCCCGCGGCGATTTTGCGAGCGGGCAACCTGGCTGCGGCGCCTCGCCGCTTCCTTTCGGTTGCGCATTTAAAAACCGTGCGGCGGCTTTTCGCACCGTTCATTATATCACACATTAGCCGGTTGTCAGGTTCGCAAAGGATTGTAACTTGCCGCTTACCGAACCACTCAATGAGCTTCATGGATAGAGGTGCGTGAGGTATTTCCGCTCAAGATTTTTGGAGAGGTGTGCGGAACTGCTTCTGTCTCCCTCCCCCATAATAGAGGCGGAAGTCCTGCTTTCTGCAGTGCACGATGATTCGGTGCTCACCTGCGTCTGCGGTGGATAGGTATGCACCGGAGGGTTTCACGACTCGGCAAAATTCGCGCGAAACGAACCTAAGCCGCAGGGAACCCCTGTTCGATAGTTTTTACTAACATCCGAGCAAATTCCATCCCCGGAATTTCAGGACTGAAGCTGATGACGACAGAAGCCGCACTGACACTGATACGAATACTCATCACTTTATCCACTGACTCTAAAAGGGATTGCAGACGATTCGCATAAGCCTCGTCCGACCGCAGGCGCGGTACCCTCATTCGGATGCGTCCCGGTGTCTGGTGGAGCACTGTGGCGACAGTTGCCACCTCCGGGAGGACCCGGGCGGAAGATCCTCTGAGCCGTGCTCTTCTGCGCGCCCCGATAGAAACGCGAAACCCTTCCATGCTTTCCAGGTAGGTGAGCAGGTCAACCAGGAGATTCTGCAAGACTGACAACCGTTCGAACCCCTCCAGCGCCTCAGCCCGATCTGCCAGATCGATGGCGGCAAGGGTGCTGCGGACGGCCCTGCTCTGATACAACGGGGTGTGTTTGC
>JBEKXG010000498.1:0-4224 GCA_049512295.1 Syntrophobacteraceae bacterium | reverse complement strand
GGCCATGCTTTCCGTAATCAGGGTGGTCAGGTCCTTTATCTCCAGCTTCATATCCAGATTTGCGAGCGCGCAACTCAGGTGAATCTGGCACTTCGGGCAGGCGGTAACCAGGGTTTGCGAACCGGTGGCCTTGACTTCCTTTAGACGCTCGACCTGGATTTGCTTGGAGCAGCTCGAGCAGTTTGCCCAACCGGTCGTACCGCAGCAGACCGCGTTTTCCCGGTTTCGTTCCATCTCTTTGAATTCGCCGCCCACAAGGCTTTTCAGGATCGAGCGCGGGCTGTCATAGACCTTGGCCATGCGTCCGAGGCGGCAGGGGTCGTGATAGGTATATGACTTGGCCCCGTTTGCCAGCTTCAGGGCGCCGTCGGCGATCATCTGCTCCAGGTAGCCGTAGAAATGGACCACTTCGAAGCCGAGGTCTCCAAAGTATTGCGGATAGTGATGCTTGAAAGTGTAGTAGCCTTCCGGGCAACTGAATACCACCTTCTTTGCGGCGCTGCCCCGGATAAGCTCGAGGTTCTTCGCCCCGAGCTTCATGAACATTTCGGGTTTGCCGTTCCAGAGCATATCGTGTCCGCAGCACGATTCCTCGTCGGAGACAACCGGCTCGATCCCTGCGGCATTCAGTATTTTTATTACGTTTCTTCCGATTGATAGGCTGTCTACGCCCTGGTCGCGAAAAATGACGTTGAAATAGGGCATGCAACCCACGAAGTAGAAGACGTCGCCCGTATCGGAGATTTTGCCCGCTTCCCTCGCCCAGCCGGTCTTTTTCTGGTTCACTCCCCGGGCCTGGAGTTCCATGACCGTCTGGAGCATCCCGTGATGAGCAAGAGAGGGCTCCACGCCCAGTTTGGCCGCCTCTTCCCTGAGATTTCGCATGAATTCCGGGAAATTGATGTTGGTGGGGCATCGTTCGAAACAACGCCCGCAGGTGAGGCAGGACCAGAGGTCCTTGTCCTTGAGGAGTTCGTCTCCCAGTTCAAGGAGAGCCTTTTCCACGATCAGGCGCGGAGAAAAGCTCGGCAGCACCCGCGATACGGGGCAGCTCCCTGTGCAGACGCCGCAGTCGAGGCAGTAATAGGTCCTGTACAGCTTTATGGATTCGCCTATATTCATGCAGCCACTCCAAGAGACGATTTTCCGAGTTCCATTATGCACTCGGTAAACGTGGTCACTATTTCAGCAAAGCGGGCGCCTTCCGCCGAGGAAACCCACTGAAGCTCGAGCCGTCTGCGGTCGATCCCGAGCAGATCGAGCAGTTCGCGGGTCATTTCAATTATCCGGGAAGCCTTTTCGTTACCATCCAGGTAACGGCAGTCGCCGATGTGTCAGCCGCTCACCAGGACGCCGTCGGCCCCCTTCTGGAACGCCTTCAGGATGAAGTCGGGGGAGACCCGCCCTGAACACATCACCCGGATGATCCGGATATTGGGAGGATACTGGATACGGCTTACCCCGGCAAGGTCCGCGCCGCCGTAAGCGCACCAGTTGCAGCAAAAAGCGATAATTCTCGGCTTGAAATCCGCGCTCATTTTGTCTTCCTTGTGTTTGTTTATTGTGTCAGCGCCGCATCGACCATGGAGAGCACTTCCCGGTCATTGAAATGCCTGATGGAGGCCGCGCCGGTCGGGCATGCCACCGCGCAGGCCCCGCACCCTTTGCAGAGCGCCTCTTGGATGGTGGAAAACTGTACGTCTTCGGCTTTTTGCATCAAGAGCGGGGCGCCAAAAGGACAGACGGCAACGCATTTGCCGCACCCTCGGCAAAGCGACTCGTCCACGCTCGACACCACCCCTTCGACCTCGATGCTCTTGCGCGAAAGCACGGTTGCGGCGCGGGCCGCTGCGGCCTGGGCCTGGGCGATGCTCTCATCGATCGGCTTCGGATAGTGGGCAAGCCCGCACACAAAAATGCCGTCTGTTGCAAAGTCCACAGGGCGCAGTTTCATGTGTACTTCGAGGAAGAACTTGTCCTGGCTGAGCGGGACTTTGAAAAGCTGCCCCAGTTCCTCGGCCCCCTTGGTGTAGATGGCCGTGGCCAGGTTGATGAAATCCGGCCTGAGGACAATCGGGCGGCGAAGCACGTGGTCGATGACGCTCACTTCGAGATTCCCGTCAGGCGTTTGGGTGACCACGGGTTTGTTTTCCAGGTCGTAGCGGATGAAAATGACCCCGAGGCTGCGGGCTTCCCTGTATAGATCCTCGCGCTCTCCGTATGTGCGAATGTCACGGTAAATAATGTAGACATCCAATTCCGGGCTGCGTTTTTTGAGCTCAACGGCCTTCTGAACCGAGAACGTGCAGCATATCCTGCTGCAATGCGGCCGCCCCTGCTCACGGGAGCCGACGCACTGGATGAACACGGCGCTCCGGGCGTTCTTTACCGTATCGGTATCCCAGGCGTCCTCGAGTTCGTGCCACCGGAAGACGCGGCCGCTCTTTCCGTAAAGGTACTCCTCGGGCGCCAGCGAGTGTGCGCCGGTTGCAAGAATGGTTACGCCATGAGCGATCTCGCTATCCTCGCCGTTCGACGCCACTGTGGACCTGAAGTTGCCGATGTAGCCCGAGGTCGCGCTGATAGAGGAGTTGAGAAAAACCTTGATCTTTTCGTTCCGGTCGATTTCCCCGACCAGATTTTGGACATACGTTGGGACGTCTTCGCCCTTCCAAGTACTGCGCAGCTTCAGTGCATGCCCGCCAAGCTTATCCTCCGCCTCGACGATGTACGCCTCGAAGCCCTGATTTGCCAGGGTGAGGGCGCTCACCATCCCGGCCACTCCGCCGCCGATCACCAGCGCCGTCGGGGTGACAGGGACCGAGGGCATGGGCAGCGGTTCGATGAGCTGCGCCCGTGAGACGCCCATCCGAACCAGGTCCTTGGCCTTTTCGGTCGCCGCATCGGGTTCGGCTGCGTGCACCCACGAACACTGGTCGCGGATATTGGCCTGCTCGAACAGGTACTTGTTGAGGCCGGAGTTGCGCACCGTCTCCTGAAAGAGCGGCTCGTGCGTTCGCGGCGAGCAGGCGGCAACGACCACGCGGTTGAGGTCCTGCTCCTTTATGACTTGCACCAGCCTGGCCTGGGCGTCCTGGGAACAGGAGAAGAGGTTTTCCTGGACGTAGACGACATTTGGAAGCGTCTTTGCGTACTCGACGACTTCGGGAACCCGGACCACACTCCCTATGTTTATGCCGCAATTGCAGACGAATACGCCGATCCTGGGAGGCTCGGAACTGACATCGCGCTCCTGCGGGAAAGTTTTTTCCCGAACCAGCGTATTCCGCGACCCGGAGAGTTTGCTCGCGGCAGCGCCGGCGGCAGCCGAGGCTTCCGTAACCGAAAGCGGGATGTCCTTGGGGCCCTGTAGAACCCCGCACACGTAAATTCCGGGCCTGGTGGTCGCCACCGGAGCAAAGCTCGACGTGTTGGCGAAACGGTAGCGGTCGAGATCGAAGCCGAACTTTTCGGCAAGCCGGCCCGCATCCGGGGAGGATTCAAGGCCGACCGAAAGGACGACCATATCGAACTCCTCGGCCCTCATTTCTCCGGATTCGGTCGCATAAGACAGTTGCAGATTGTCGGAGCCGGGAATCGGGTCAATCGTGTGAATGCGGGACCGCAAGAACCTGATTCCGTTGTTCTTGGCCCGCGTGTAATACTGCTCGAACTCCTTGCCGAAAGTCCGCATGTCCATGAAAAATATTGCCGCATCGAGCTTGCCCTTGGTGTGTTCCTTGGCTATCACGGCCTCTTTTATCGCGTACATGCAACATACGCTGGAGCAGTAGCCGTTGTCGCAGTGGTTAATGTCCCGGGATCCGACGCACTGGAGCCAGGCTATCTTCTTGGGCTCCTGGTGGTCCGAGGGCCGCACGAGGTACCCCTGAGTGGGACCCGAAGCCGAAAGGAAGCGCTCGAACTCCATCGAGGTCACCACATTCGGCAGGTTCGCGTAGCCATAGGCGTCGTATTTGGAGGGGTCGAACGGCTGGAAGCCCGGCGCGGCGATGATGGCGCCGACGTTTAGTTCCAGCTCTTTGGGCTGTTCCTCGTGATCGATAGCCTTTGCGAGGCAGGCTTCGACACACTGGTAGCACTCCGAGCACACGGCGCAGCTAAGGCAGCGGGCAGCTTCGGCCCTGACCTGCTCTTCGGTAAAGCCTAACTGGACTTCTTCGAAATTGCCGGTGCGGATTTCGGGAGAAACAACAGGCATGC
>JBEKXG010000497.1:0-4230 GCA_049512295.1 Syntrophobacteraceae bacterium | reverse complement strand
CGGTGCTCAAAGCCGTACTGCCCTCCGATGCCGCCGGCTATCTTTTGAACCGCAAGCGGTCAGAGATTGCGAACCTGGAGAACATATACAAGGCCAGCATTATAATAGAGCCTTCCGCGACCGCATTGTCCCACGAAGGATATATAGAAACGACGCCGTACGAACTCCAGGGCTAGGCCGGCGGCCGGAATGCTGCGCCTGGAGTCCGGGTCTTTCTGAGGGCCGCACACTTGCAATGGGCGCTCGATGTATTTAAATTCTAAAACGAATGCCCGCAAAGGGATGTCCATTCCACTGAGGGTTGGCTCTCAAAAGGCTTTTCGGGCTCCGAATCGAGTCATTTGTCCTTCTTGAGCAGGGCTTCGAGACCCGCAAACGGCTTAAAGGTCGTTGTGGGATTTGTGCTCTCACCCGGCGACAGTTCACCGTAGTGTTCAGAGTTGAGATCGCGCGAGTGCTCGTTATCATGGCAGAAAAGGCACAACAGTTCCCAGTTGCCGCCGTCCGGAGGATTGTTGTCATGGTCGTGGTCCTTGTGATGCACCGTGAGCTCTCGCAGCCGTTTTCCTGAAAACTCGCGCCCGCACCGCGCACAAATCCAGGGAAACAGTTTGAGCGCCTTCTCCCTGTAGGTTTTCTCCCGCTGCTCTCGATTTCGCCTGGCTTCTTCAACGATCTGGTCCACCTTTACGGGCATTATTTTTATCCTCGCGAGATAGACTTATTAACTGCACTCAAGTATGTATTGGAATTATACACGTTCTTGCCGGGAATTCATTTTGATTTCTTTCCGTTGTGACTTGGGGTATTTATTGACACTTCCAATCGGAAAGGAGCCTTATGAAAAAAACCCTGACAGCACTTTTGTTTGTATGTTTGGCGGTGGTTTTGGCCTATGGGGGCGCCAGCTACTGGGTAGGGGGGCAGGCTCGAAAACAACACGATCTGTTGATCGAGCAAATCAACCGCTCCAATTACCTCGATGTCTCGAGTAAGAGCTACGAACGTGGCCTTTTCAGTTCCAAGGCGTTGATCACCGTTACCTTGAGCCAACCGGAGAGCGGAGATTCTATCAAATTCAGCATCATCAGCTACATCCATCACGGGCCTTTTGTGTTCTTGCAAAGCCCGCACATCAAAGGGAGCCTGCATTCTGTTTTGGCGGTAATCCGAACGCGGCTGGTGCCGGAGGGTTGCGCCGACCCACTGAAAAAGATGCTGGAAAAAATACCCGAGCTTGAATCTTCCGAGATACTGACGGTCATTTCCACCGATGGCAGTGGAGAGTCCTATTTCGATGTTCCTGCCTTCCGAAAAACGCTTTCAAACGACAAAGGCGAACAATTCGAGGCGGAATGGGGCGGCTTCACCGCCAATTCCAAATTCGACGCGCCGCTTGGGGAAGTTTCCGGGTCTTACAGCGCCCCATCCTTGCAGATGACGGAGAAAAACCAACTTCTGCGCATAAAAGATATTCAGGGCGATTTCAATTCGCATCCCGGTATAAAGGGAATATCGGTTGGATCGGCTTCCCTTTCGATCGGAAATATCGAGGGTACAGGGAAAGAGAATGCCTCCTTCAAGCTGATCTCGCTCGGGCTGCAGGCTGAGTCAGGGGTTTCCGGCCAGACGATTAACGGCTCCCTTCGGCTCGGTTTTGACAGACTCGACATTGACGGTCTGGGCCTGGGGCCTTTGGCGATGGAGTTCGAGATGCGGAATCTGGACGCGGAAGTCCTTTCCCGCTTTCAAAACCTTGTCCCGGAATTGCGGAAAAAAGCAGCCGGTCAGGCCGAGGCCGCAAACGAGGCAATGGAGACACGATTTACGGAAATCCTGCTTGATCTGCTTGCAAAGTCCCCGGAGTTCGAAATAAAGCAGTTAAGAATCAATACGGACAGAGGAGATCTCATCGGCAGGGCCAGGCTGGTTTTTGCCGGCCCCGGGAAAAATCTGGCGGGAAACATTCTGGCTCTTCTCAGTAGTATAGATGCAAACGCGGAACTTTCGGTCTCAGAGGCCTTGTTTTTTCTTGTCGCCGAAAATGCGCTCCGTGACAGTTCGGCGCCCGATCCGGAAGCAGCGGTTAAGAAGAGCGCCAGTGAGCTTGTCAAGGGACTTACGGCGGCAAAATACATGATTTCGGAGGATGGCTCATTCAAATCGAGCGCAACCTTCAAACACGGCACTCTAACTGTTAATGGGCGCAAGCTGGATTTATCCAAATTGCCCTGAAGCCCGCCGGGCGAAATGACGGCCTCTTGGAGATATTCGGCGGGGTCGGGCGCTGTCTGCCCAAACGCCGCAACTCCCCCGGTCATCGTCACAAAAAAAGGCGGCCCGCACGGGCCGCCTTGGAACTGAAGAATGGGTTTCGAGGGATTATTGGAGCAGCTTGAGTATCGCCTGCGGCTGGGCGTTAGCCTGCGCCAGCATTGCCATTGCTGACTGCTGCAGAATTTGGTTCTTGGTCAATTTGCTGACTTCAGACGCCATGTCCACGTCCTCAATTGTAGATTGGGAGGCCGTAGCGTTCTGGATGCTTGTGGTCAGGTTGTTAACCGTGTACGAGAGTTGGTTCTGGAAGGCGCCGACATCACCCTGATAGGCGTTGATCGAGGTAAGGGCGGTGTCGAGGGCGGTCATAGCCGCTTGGGCGCATGCCAGGCTGCTGATTCCGACGGTTCCCGAGCTCACTCCCAGGTTCGTTGCGGTTGCGCCATTGAATTTGATTACCATCTGGTTATTTGAGGCATTGGTTGCACCGACCTGGAAAGTGATCCCGCTGGACTCGATGCTGTTGCCGTCAATAAGCTTCTGCGTCCCATACTGTGTGGAATTGGCGATGGTGTCGATTTCAGCCTGCAGCGCTTTGAATTCGCCTGTCAGGTCGGTCTGGTTGGTCTGGCCGGAGGCTGCTTCGGTGGCCAGAGATTTCATCTGCACCAGGATGTTATTGATCTGGGTGTACGCGCCGTCGGCCGTCTGAAGCATCGACTGCGCTTCACCGGCGTTCTGAGAGGCGACTTGCATGGCGGCGATGCTTGCCTTGAAAGAGTTGGCGATTGCGTAGCCCGCCGGGTTGTCTTTGGCCGAGTTGATTCTCAGGCCTGAGGAGAGTTTCTGGAGTGAGGACGATACCTGGTTGTTGGTGCCCGTCAGGGTGTTCTCAATCTGTAGGGCGTTCATGTTGGTGTTGACTACAAGTGCCATGACTAATCCTCCTTGATGTGTTTTAACTTCCTTGTCATTCCATCCCAAAAATCCATTCCGCAGTTCATGATCGCTCTGATTTATGAATCGACAGCCATCCTAAGAAACTTGAATTTTTTTTGAAAGAGGGTGGATTCCCGGATGGATACCGGATAAAAACTCCACTACTGTTTGGGTCATGGCCGATCTCTCCATCAAGACCCAAGACCGGAGGTCTCAATGCCCGATTGCCCGGCATACCGGAACCATTCCCCGTTGCTCATTGCGCAGGTGGACAGCGCCCAGGATGAGGCAACTGGCGATTTCTACTACAGGACCTTTGCTCCCGGGGTGGGAATGGCTCATTGCGAGGGTGTCCATGTAGTCAATCTTATCTACTTCCATCGTTTGAGGCATGAGCTGATGCTCGATGCCGACGTCCTGGTTCTGAATAACATCTGCGACGCGGACCTGCTGCCGGTCATAAGAGACAGGAAGGCTCGGGGTAAGCTCACCGTATACGAACTTTGCGACGATCTGGAAGCCCTTCCTTCCACCAGTCCCATGCGGGCCTTCTACGCTCAGTCAAATAATATGCTGCTGATAAAAAGGCTTGCCCACTATTGCGATGCGCTCCAGTTCAGTTCGCCGGAGCTAAAGAGGAAATACGGCTATCTGAATCCCGGGTGTTGTGTTTTTCCCAATCAGGTATTGGAGGCGCCTCCGGCACGGACACGAAAAGCTGAAGAAAGGGTGATAGTCGGCTGGGGTGGCTCCATCGGGCATTTGCACGATATGGCGAAGATTTCGGATCGCCTTATCCGTTGGATAATGTCCAGGGACAATGTGCATCTCTATCTCATGTGCGCCGGCCCGATCTGGGAACTTTTCGAGGCTCTCCCGGGCGACCGGAAGAGACTGTTCGCCGTGGGATCCCTCGATGACTATTACGGTTTTGTCTCACACCTGGATATCGGCATAGCCCCTCTCGAGGATACCCCGTTCAACAGATCGAGGTCGGACGTCAAGTTCCTGGAA
>JBEKXG010000496.1:0-4239 GCA_049512295.1 Syntrophobacteraceae bacterium | reverse complement strand
AAGTCCCATGATTCCAGCTTTCCATACACCGGCGGATCCGTTTTGTCCAGCGATTCGACACAATCAAACAATTATTTTGTCAAATTTGACCTCCTGGAATGTGAAAAACTGGTAATGCTCCCTTGTGCATTTCGATTCCCGTATGGGAAACGCCCGATCCTATTACCGGGCTTTTCCTCGTACTCACAGGATTGTGCGGAGGGCTGGCGCAGATCGCTATGACGCGCGCCTACTCGCTTGATCGTGCAGCGCGGATCAGTGCCTTGAACTACCTTGGAATCATTTTCACCAATATCTTCGCCATACCGGTTTTTGGCAGCTTCCCGGGATGTTGGCAGCTTGTCGGCACGGGTCTCGTCATCCTGTCGGGACTTATCATCACTCTCAGCGCCCAAAAGGAAAAGATCCTGCTTGAGACGGCATGACGATAATAAAATTTTCGACTGGCGAGCAAACGCCTCTGCGTCAATGGCCTTGCAGTTCATCCTTCGCAAACTAATATCATCGTCTATCTAAGTGACCGGTTATTCAAAGATTTATATTGCCTTTCACCAACTCAGTCTTTATCATTCTATTAACGGAAGTTAACTCCCCACGGAGCCACAATCATGAAATTCCCGAGGCTGGGAGCAGCAATCCTCCTTTTGGTCATCATGAGTATGGCCGCGTTCACCGGTTTCGTCCCCGTCGCGGCGGTTCTCGCTCTGGACCACACTGTTGACGACCACATGCCTTTCTTTGAGAACCGCTATGAAACGGACCACTTCATTCTCAAATGGACAAACAAGAGCAGGCATTCGAGGGACAACATCAGCGATCCTCAAATTATAAAGGATACTGCGGAATACCTCGAAACAGCATGGGCCAAATATACGGACCTATTCGGAAGACACCCCTATACGGCCCCCGGCCGCAACAAGATGGAGGTGGTCTTTTGGGGCAGTGACTGCTATGGAGTTTCCGATCCTCCAGATGGGCCGATCCAGTTTGGTGCGGATGCCTGGGTAAGCAATCCGGCCATCCGGAAACCCACCTCGGCTCATGAGTTGTTTCATAAATTGCAATACGCATACGGTTACAGAATCGGGTGGAACCCCAGAAAACCATACCAGTGGTTCACAGAGGGCACTGCGGCCTGGTCTGAGGCCTTTGTATGGGGAATGGTGAGCCGTGACTGCAAAGTGGACACTCTTTTCAAGGATACCGAAATGGACCTGTACGAAGCGGATTATACGGCGATGCCCTTCTGGATCTATTTTGTCCAGGGCAATCAGGAGAATCCGGATAATCACCTGATGGTGAAGTTTTTTGAAAAATGCGAACAGGTCAAGGATGAGCGGCTTGCCCTGAATGAGGTGATAAAAGAAACATATGGATCGGTTGACGGCTTCTTCAAGAGGTTTGCAACAGAGCGTAAAAACGGATTCTGGAGCAATGCCTGTGCCATCCCTTACAAGTGCATCCGGGGACCCAAGGGCAAGGACCTTGTTGAAGAGGTCAAGGATTTCCAGAAAAAATGGAACAGAAATTGAAACATCATTCCCAAGGCTGTCTGTTCAGAGGCTTTCGGGCTATTTCATCGCTGCATGCATCACCCTCAAAATTGTGACTGTCCTTCCTTTAGCGACATAAGAGAGGATATACGGCAAACCGGGAATGATGAGTTCGCGGGTTCCATCCACCCTGCCTGGCCGTCCCATACCGGGCTGATTGGCATCCCCTTTATTTCCGAAAGCTATTCGATATAAGTCTGGGTTCTGTTAATAACCAGAAAACGCCTTTTCATTATTGCCCGGATTATTCTAGCCTCCAGACTCCGCTGCTTCTTCCTCAGGTGCTGAAAATCCGGAGTGTAGTAAAGGAGATACACTGTTGTCGGTGAAAGACTGCAATAGAGTTCGATCCTTACCGCATAGCTCAAGGCCCTAGGCTATTTCGAAGATTGGCATGTTATTTGCCTATTCCAGCTTCCGGGACTCGGGTGTGCTAACTAAACCGAGACCGGGAATAAAATCTGTTAGACCACAGCGATCAATGCAAATTACAAGATGAAAGGGGATATCCAATGGCTCAAAGCAGCGCCTTAGCCGTTTTCGTCATGGTCTTGAGTCTGTGCCTCCTTCCGCCCGCAGCATCAACAGCCGGAGTTAGCGAGGAAGCTAAGGTCCAGGCATCGACCGCTGTTATGAAGGAGATTATGGATATTCCTGAGTGTGCAATTCCCCCCGGTCTTTTGCGTAGCGCGCAGGGAATCGCTATTTTTCCCGATCTGCTCAAGGCTGCATTTATTTTTGGAGGCCGTTATGGAGTCGGAGTTCTGCTGGTGCGCAATGAGGACCAGTCGTGGGGCAACCCCATTTTTTTCCGCCTGATAGGAGGCAGCTTCGGGTGGCAGATCGGCGCTCAATCCACCGATGTGATACTTGTGCTCAACAGCATCCGCAGTCTGGAGGCAATATGCGGCGGCAAATTCACTCTCGGGGCTGACGCTTCGATAGCGGCGGGACCCGTGGGCAGGCAAGCAGAAGCGGGAACTGACATTTTGCTCAGGGCAGAGATCCTCTCGTACTCGAGAAGCCGGGGCCTTTTCCTTGGACTTTCGCTCGAAGGGGCCGCACTTCAGGTCGACTACGGTCCGACTGCGGCCTTCTATAACGTTCCGGGGTTACTACCGATGGACATTTTGAAAAACCGCAATATGGTGGCCCCTGCGGTTGCGGTAGAACTTAAAAGGGTGCTTGATTGGTACTCCACGCACTAAAGGTTTGATAGAGACAACAGTATGGACCAAAGCTTATTGGTAACAATATGTGATGTACAAAGAGAATACGGGGAGGATGATATTATGGACGTGCTCGAAACGGTAAGAGATTTATCTATTCTCGGGACCGCTCTGATTGCAATTTATGGGATAGACTCTTGGCGCCGTGAATCAATAACAAGAAAGAAAACAGAATTGGCCGAGGCGGCCCTGGCCCTTTTCTATGAGGCAGAAGATGCAATAAGAATGATCAGATATCCAGGTAGTTACGGAAGCGAAGGTTCGACCAGGAAACCCGGTCCAAACGAAAATTTAAGGCAGAAAGAAGCACGTGATACAGCCCATGTCCTAATAGAGAGATATCTAAACTGTAAGAAACTGTTTAACAGAATTCATTCAATACGGTATCGATTTACGGTGCAATTCGGAAAAGAATCGACAGAACCTTTTGATGAACTCCATAAACTCGTTAGAATTCTAATAGATTCCGCAAGAAGACTGGCTGAAATTTGGGCTAAGGCTCCAGGTAATATCCCGCAGGAGGATAGAGAAAAACACGATTACTGGCGAGAGAAGTATGAAGCTATTTTTTGGGAAGAATCTAAGGATGATGAAATCAACTTAAGTCTCAAGTCAATAATAAGGCGAATAGAAAATACGTGCTGCTCCATTATTTTGCCGAAGCCTACCGTCCACTCGTTTATTAAGTATCCGCTTGGTAAAATAAGTGAGCTGATTAGGAAGAAGATGAGGACCACTTCAAAACCGGAATTCTGTAAAGCCCCGATGGGGAGAGTTCCTGGTAAGTGATTTCGCAGAGGGGGCGGTTGAAATCTTTTCCTCTCTCTTTACAATTCCCGAGTCAATTTCCAATCAAGAACAAGAATGAAGTCAATTCAGGGTCTGCACTCAATGAAAAGGATCATACCCCTCCTCGTATTACTGTTGAAATTCTCAAGATTCCGGGATCACTAATTTACCTATTCCCGGTGAGCGGAATTATTTCGACTCTGGCAAGCTGTATTCAAGATTGTTCGATTCGCTAATGAGAGGTTCCTGGCGGCAAGTTATAGTCACACCTGAATTGCTTAAGTTAGTATAGTGTTTTGATATCCGGTTCCTCCTCATCTGGAACTACGTCTTTTTGCTTTGAGTCTGTTCGGTTGATTATTTCGCCAGGCGTTCCGATTTTTGCCCAATTGTACAGGAAAACGGCATTTTCATAGATCATCCGAATGCATCCATGCGAAGCGGCATAGCTCGGGAGAATGCCGCCGTGGATGAAATAATCCCCAAAGAGTCTCAATGAATACGGCATCCAGGCATTGTCGTATTTCGTCGAGTAGTGGTCATGTTCTTTGGATGAAATGACGAACTTTCTCGCCGGTGTTCCTTCTCTGCCGGATGAAATTGGAAACTGGTGAATCAGTCTTCCGTAGCCATAAAGTCCCAGGCACTGCTGGCCTACGTCGATCAGA
>JBEKXG010000495.1:0-4249 GCA_049512295.1 Syntrophobacteraceae bacterium | reverse complement strand
ACAGAATGGTCACAAAGGGGTAGCTGTAGAACCCGATGAGCACGTAGCAAACGATCGCGCTCTCGGCAAAGTGCTTCTCCTGCATGGCCTTCAGCGGCAAAGACTTCAAATCGGGGAGAACCGATTTGCCGGCGGCAATCGAATCGGCAATCACCTTGTTGATGCTGCCCATTGAGAGCGGCACAGCCGTGCCCGTTGCTGCAAGGTCGTTCAGGTTGGACTGACTCAGAAAATTAAAACCGATTCCCAGCACCCTGTAGAAAACAACATGAAGGACAAACCAGACTATAATGAGGTTCATTATGGTCTGGACAACTCCTCTTACCGGCGGTGAAAGGTTTTGAAAAGGCCAGTCCCCAAGAAACATGTGTTGCCAAAGACCCACCAGAATCATCATTGCGAGGTACATAACGAACGGGTACGGAAAAGTTCCCACCGGACCCCTGGGGTCGCTGAAAAGATACCATGTCAACCATGCGACCAAAAAGAATACAACGTTTGAAATGATGCCGGTGGCCGGCTGCCCCCATCGTGGCTTCATAACGTCTGCCATAATCTCCTCCTTTTTGGATGAATGCTGGACTTCCCTTGCAAACTATTCACAAAATCTATAGAAAAAGTTTGGAGCGGGTACGGAAAGGAAAGAGTCAGATCGGGGCAGGCGCATGCGGAATCACGTTAATTTCCGGTATTGAGGAAAGAGCCGCCTTACCGATCAGGTACAATATCCCTGGGTGGAGCGTTTTCCCGAATCGGACCAACTAGAGCGAGAGACAGACACAGAGCTATTAATGAGCAGGGCGGATTACTCAAATATGGAACTCAGAGATTTGCACAACTCCCTACTACTCCAAGTGGGACACAACGGTCAAGTAGAATTTGTTTGACAATATCTTCGTACTTTGGTTAAGTGCTGCTGATGGGCGTCCCATGCGTGAGTTGCTCATACTGACTCCCCCGTTCGAACAATTGCTTTCAACTGATCTCCTGCCGTATTTGCGCCGGTCCGCCCTTTTTTGGCTCGGCTCTCGTTTCCTGGTCAGCGCCAGGCGTTTATTTCTTCCCCTCTTTTTTTGGAATCTCGTTTTATAATTATGTGAGTATCTGCATCGTTTCCGGTTCCGTCGCATGGGCTGATTTGTTTCTACATCGCGAGGGTGACTCCGGCTTCTCAAGTTGAAGCTGCTTTCAACGGGGCCCTCATCGACAGCTTTCAGGAGGCAACAGAATGGGAAAAAAAGTTCTTTCCGAATCAGCGCTCGAGAGCATGGAAAAAGAACACGCAGAGTGGCTGGGGGAGTTCCAGAAGGCTCTCAAGAAAATGCCGGAGCGGCTTACCAGGTTCTCCACGGTTTCCGACCTGGAGGTGAAGCCGCTCTACTCTCCCCTTGACATCGCAAACAAGGACTTCTTCGAAGACATCGGTTTCCCGGGTAAATACCCTTTCACCAGGGTCGTTCAGAGCACCATGTATCGGGCCCGGCTCTGGACCATGCGCATGTTCGCGGGACTGGGTACGGCTGAGGACACGAACAACCGGTTCCACTACCTGATTAATCACGGCGAAACCGGCCTCAGCACCGCTTTCGACTTCCCCACCCTCATGGGATACGATACGGACTCCCCTCTTGCGCGGGGCGAGTGCGGCAAATGCGGCGTGGCAATCGACACCCTTGAGGACGTCCAGCAGTTGTTTGCAAACATCAACCTGGAAGAAGTCACCGCTTCGATGACGATTAACCCTCCGGCTTCCATAATATGGGCCATGTATATAGCCAACGCCGAAAACGAGGGCTACTCGCGCAAGAAGCTGGGCGGCACCATCCAGAACGACTGCCTGAAGGAGTTCATAGCCCAGAAGACGCTCATGCTTCCGCCCGGCCCCAGCCTGAGACTGGTGACTGACACCGTTGAGTTCGGAACCATAGAGACGCCCCGTTGGAACACCATCAGCATAAGCGGCTACCATATCAGGGAAGCCGGATCGACCGCGGTTCAGGAACTTGCCTTCACGATCTACGACGGCATCACCTATGTCGAGGAAGGAATCAAGAGGGGGCTAAACGTTGACGAATTCGCGGGAAGGCTCTCATTTTTCTGGAATTCCCATATCGATTTCTTCGAAGAAATAGCCAAGATGCGCGCAAGCCGGCGCATGTGGGCGCGGATCATGAAAGAGCGCTTCGGGGCACAGGACCCGAGGTCCATGCTGATGCGCTTCCATACCCAGACGGCCGGATGTTCGCTTACAGCCCAGGAACCTTATAACAATGTCATCCGCACGACCACCGAAGCCCTTGCGGCGATTCTCGGCGGCACCCAGTCTCTGCACACCAATTCGCTCGATGAGGTCTACATGATTCCAAGCGAGGAAGCCGTGCTCATCGCGCTGCGCACCCAGCAGATACTGGCTGACGAATGCGGAGCCACCCACGTGATCGATCCGCTGGCCGGCTCCTATTTCGTCGAGGCGCTTACCGATAAGATGGAGGAAGAAGCCAACGCCTATATACGCAAGATTGATGAAATGGGCGGGATGGTTGCGGCCATAGAACGAGACTTCCCGCAGATGGAAATCGCCGATGCGGCTTTTCATTTCCAACGGCAGGTAGAGTCCGGAGAAAAAATCATAATCGGGGTGAACAAATACACCTCCGACCGGCCGGAACTGGAATTCGTCCTCAAGATAGACGAGGAGATCGAACGGATGCAGGTGGAACGCACCAACCGGTTCAAGGAAAAGCGCGACAAAGTCAGGTTCCAAAAAGCCATGGACGAACTGAGGCGCAGATGCGAAGGCCCGCCGTGCTGGGAAAACAACGTCATGCCCGCCCTCGTAGAGGCGGTCCGGGCAGGGGCGACCGAACAGGAATGCTGCGATTTGTACAGGAACGTGTTTGGAATCTATACCGATCCAGGGACTTTCTAGCTGAGGCTCAATGCAGTCTAACTCTTTGCACTTTCATTAAGGAGGAAGGTTTCCATGGGAAAAGCAAGGAAACTTCGTATATTAGTTGCCAAACCAGGCCTGGACGGCCATGACCGCGGCGCTCGAGTGATAGCCCGCGCCTTCCGTGACGCGGGTTTCGAGGTCATCTACACCGGGTGCCACCAGACGCCGGAGCAGATCGTGAGCACCGCCGTCCAGGAAGACGTGGACCTGATCGGGCTGAGCATCCTGTCGGGCGCGCACACGTATTCCTTTCCCCGCATACTCGAACTCTTGAGGGAAAACAACGCGGAAGATATATCGGTGATAGGCGGGGGCATATTCCCTCTTGTGGATATCCCGAAGCTCAAAGAGATCGGAATAAAGGAAATATTCGAACCCGGCGCCAAACTCAAGGACATAACGGACTGGGTCGGCACAAACATCAAGCCGCGCATGGGGGTTGTGCTGAAAAGATAGATATATCGCGGCGGCAAACGGCGCACCAATTGTTGAAATCAGCATCGGTCAGTATCCCTGGCTGGAAATTCATTCTGCTGCTCACTACAGGGTTTAGCTCATGGACATTGTTGAACAGATCGTCTCCGGCGATGTAAGAGCCACGGCTCGTCTCCTTCGCGACATCGACGATGAGATTCCCTCCGCCAGGGACATCCTCCGGGAACTCTATCCACATACGGGTAATGCCTACGTAATCGGTTTCACCGGCTCTCCGGGGGTCGGCAAGAGCGCTCTGGTCGACCAGCTCGCGATCCACTACCGCAAGGCCGGGAAAACGATCGGGATTTTGGCGGTCGATCCGACGAGCCCGTTTACCGGGGGGGCCATACTCGGCGACCGCATACGCATGCAGCGGCATTTTCTCGACCCTGGCGTTTTCATCCGGAGCCTCGCCACACGCGGCCAGTTCGGCGGCCTTACCAAGTCCACCAATGATATGGTAAACGTTCTGGACGCCGCCGGTAAGCACATAATCATCGTAGAAACGGTGGGAGTTGGGCAGGACGAGGTAGAAATCGCAAACAGCGCCCACACAACCATACTTGTGACAGTGCCGGGCATGGGGGACGACATCCAGGCAATCAAGGCCGGCGTCATGGAAATCGGCCAGATATTCGTTGTGAATAAAGCCGAGCGGGAGGGTTCCCGCAAAACTGTGCGTGAACTGATGAACCTGGTCGATCTCGGCGCCAGAAAGCGCAACGGGGGAGACTGGGAGCCGCTGATCGTTGAAACCGAAGCTATCAAGGGCCTGGGGGTCGAGAAGCTCTACGACGCAATTGAAAAACACAGGGCCCA
>JBEKXG010000494.1:0-4268 GCA_049512295.1 Syntrophobacteraceae bacterium | reverse complement strand
GGCATCAGTGGAGGCAGCGTGGAGGAGGATATTCAGATAGCTGAGTCCGTCGCCAATGCCCTGGAGCAGATGGAGTGCTGGTTTGAATACCTGAAGGATACCTTGCCCTCAATACCACTGGAGGGGAATGGGGCATGTCGTCTGGAATTCAAATTACAGGAAGTACTGGAACAAATGAATTGTGATCTTCCCCCCGGCACCGCGTCCATTCTTAGCGGTGCGATCGTCATAGCCGCCGCCATGGGATTTTCTTCCTCCCGTCTGTAGCGGGTCTGGACGGTGGCGAGAAGTAGAACGGTTTGAAAAGCAAAGTACTTTTCAGGGGACCTTACCAGAGTTGAAAGCCATCTGCCCATGTGAGATGAGATCAAGGGAAAGGAGAAATGACGATGGAGCTCAACGAGCAGATCGTTGCCAGTGTGGTCGAAAAAGTAATCACTGCGCTCACCAGGGGAACTGGTGGCCGGTCAGGGGACTTCACTGGTCTCGTCGATACAGTGGATGAAGCAGTTGACCGCGCTGAGGAGGCGCAAAAGAAACTGATTGCCATCTCTCTGCGAACTCGTGATGAAATTATCGCTTCTATCCGAAAGGCGGTCCTTGCCAATAACGAGGTAATGTCCGCTCTGTCGGTACGAGAGACAAAGCTTGGCCGGTACGAGGATAAAGTGAGGGAGAATATCCTGTGTGCCACCAGGACCCCCGGGACTGAAGATCTTCGTCCTCTTGCCCTGACCGGGGACGACGGCCTGACTCTGGTTGAGCCGGCCCCAATAGGTGTGATTGGCGCGTTAACCCCTATCACCAACCCGACGGGCACCCTTATCCACAACGGCATCAGCATGGTGGCGGCAGGAAATGCCGTCGTGTTCAACCCTCATCCAAGTGCCCGTGAAACCAGCACAGGGATGCTCCAGATTATTCACAAGGCCATTACGGATGCCGGCGGACCTCCCGGGTTGGTCACCTGTGTTCGAGAGCCGAGTCTTGAAACCGCCAAACAGATTCTCGAGCACCCTCGAATTCGTATGCTGGTTGTGACAGGCGGCAGGCCGGTGGTCAATGTGGCCCTTCGCTCGGGCAAAAAGACCATTGGGGCCGGGGCAGGCAATCCACCGGTACTGGTGGATGAGACCGCAAATATCCGAAAGGCTGCCCAATGCATCGTCAATGGGGCAAGCATCAATAACAACATCTTCTGCACCTGCGAGAAAGAGATAATCGTGGTTGATGAGGTGGCATACTCCCTGGTCCAGTTCATGCAGGAGACGGGCAGGGCCTACCTTCTAACTCCTGATGAAGCCGAAAAGATCACCAGACTGGTGGTTACTCCGGAGCGAAGAATCAACCAGGCTTATATCGGCAAAGACGTTCAGGTGATTCTGCGCGATGTCGGTATCGAACTGAGTGAAGAATACCGGCTGGCCATTTTCGAAGCACCCAAGGACCATCCTCTTGTATGGCTTGAGCAGATGATGCCCGTCATACCCATCGTTCGAGTCCGGGATGTCGAGGAAGGGATAGGATTCGCCGTGGAGGTGGAGCAGGGTAACAGGCATACGGCAATTATGCACTCCACAAACATAAACAACATGACCGCGTTTGCGCGGGCGGTTCAGACAACACTCTTTGTAAAGAATGGACCTTCCTACGCAGGGATTGGCATGGGCGGCGAAGGTCATACGGCCTTCACCATTGCCGGGCCAACGGGTGAAGGAATGACCTCTGCCAGGACTTTTACCAGATCACGACGTTGCACGCTTGTGGAAGCTTTTCGCATCGTTTAACCGTTTCTTAATGTTTTAAGGAGGCCACAATGAAGATAGGTCTCGATCTTGCGCTGGAGTTGATAGCAGCGGCGAGGAAAAAGGCGGAAGAGATCGGCGTCCCGATGGTGATCGCCGTGGTTGATGCAGGAGGCAATCCGATAGCTTTGCAACGCATGGATGATGCTCTTCTGGTCAGTATCAACATCGCCGCCAACAAAGCTTATACCGCTGTGGCGCTCAAGATGCCCACCCATGAACTCGCCAAGGCAGCCCAGCCTGGGGAGCCTCTGTTTGGCATCCACACCACTGATGGCTGCCGCATAGTGATTTTCGGAGGCGGCTTTCCGCTGAAAAAGGGCGATGAGACAGCAGGCGGCATCGGGGTTAGCGGCGGTAGTGTGGAAGAGGACATGGCATGCGCTATGGCCGCCCTGGAACATTTTAAGTAATGGCCGGATCTGGTGAAGCCGGCACCGGATCTGAGTCACGCCTGTTCAGCTTGGGAAGGGGGCGCGGATGAAAGTTGCAATCGCCGGGGCGGCGGGCCGCGTGGGATGTTGTGCGGCCTATGCCCTGCAAGTAGGTGGGGTTGTATCGGAAATAGTGTTGACCGACATTATGAAGGACTTGGTCGAAGGCGAGGCTTTGGATTTATTGCACGGCAGCGCCCTGTTGCATGATCAGCGAATCTGTGCGGCCGACATTGCGGCGGCTGCAAAGGCGGACATGGTCATCATCACCGCAGGGCTCCGCAGGAAGCCGGATGAGTCCAGGCTGGACCTTATCAATAGAAACGTTTCCCTCTTTTCGTCCATCGTTAAGGATTTGAAAAACGCGGGGCTTCGCAACGACACAATCCTCCTGGTGGTATCCAATCCGGTAGACATTCTCACCTATCTTGCAGTTCAGCAGAGCGGTCTTCCTCCAGGACAGGTCATCGGCCTTGGAACGCTCCTGGACACGGCCCGTTTCAGCTCGCTCATCGCCGACGCTATCAAGGTCTCGCCAACCCAGGTGAAAGCTTTGGTGTTGGGAGAGCATGGGGACTCCATGGTGCCTGTCTGGTCGTCGGCAACCTGTAACGGGCTTTCTTTGGAGAAACATCCTGACCTCTCGACGGCTTCCATGATTAAGATTTTCGACCGGACTCGTCAGAGCGGCGCAGAGGTTATTCGCCTGAAAGGGGGCGCAGGCTGGGCCGTTGGCACGTGCATTGCCGTTTTGGTTCACGCGATTGTCTTGGATCAAAGGAAGATTCTTCCTGTGAGTTCTCTCCAGATCGGGGCCTATGGCCTTAGGGATGTGTGTGTCAGTGTGCCAACAATGGTTGGCCGGAGCGGGGTCGTGAAGCATATGGAATGGGAACTGTGGCCTCGTGAACTCCAAGAACTGACGAAATCTGCAAGTGTGGTTCAAAACGCCGTTAAAGGGGTTACCCTGTAAGACTCCTGACCCAGGGCAGTCCTGAAATTAAAAGGTAAGATAACAGCCTCTAAAGAGACATTGCTCACAACCGGCCCCGGGGGCTCACGGTCAATACCACGGTTGCCGGGCCGCAAGGATTCCCTATGACCGGGAGGGTTGAACTTTGGCCGCACGAATATCGATGTTTTCATCGGCCGGCCTTGCCGGGTTTGACCTCTGTGGCGAGATATATGTGAGCGGAAGTGAAAGAATATCATCTGACAATTATACTGCTGATGGCTGTATCCTGCAATCTGGACAATCTGGGAATCGGCATAGCGTATGGCGCAAGAGGTGTATCAATCCCTTTTGTATCCAATCTGCTGATTGCCGGGATTACTACACTTGGGACATATGTTTCCGCTGTGTTCGGCCACAGCGTGTATCTATTTTTAAAGCCCGATATTGCCAAGTACACTGGAGCTGCAATATTGATATGTGCTGGTATATGGGTTGTGCTTGAGGAACTCCTGTTCAGCAAACGTAATTTGTATCCTAATAACCATACTTCCGAAGTCAATTTAGCCGGCAAGACATCATTCATTAGAAAAATATTGATGATATTGGATAATCCATTTATCGCAGATCAGGATTTATCTAATTACATCGATGTAAGGGAAGGGATCGCATTAGGATTGGCATTATCTTTGAACAATATAGCCAATGGCATCGGAGCCGGCATGATTGGTTTAAATATTATGTGGTTAATGATTTCTATTTTTATTATTAGTATCGTTACTATTTGGATTGGAATTAAAATTGGAAATTATTACGGGCGCAGAATCTTTGGCAAATTAACTGGACTTGCTGCAGGTGTATTCATTGTTCTCATAGGCATTTATGAGATTTTCTTTTGAGCATGATTTGTCCTGTTTCGATTCTCCCTGCAGTAACTCATGTCCCTCCGGGCACCCTGAAACCATGAAAAGGCGTAGGATGGGTGGAGCGGAGCGAAACCCATCGGCAACTTTTCATAACAGCTTTTCACGTCCCTTCGGGACACCCTGAAACCATGCAAAGGTTCTATAGATATGC
>JBEKXG010000493.1:0-4269 GCA_049512295.1 Syntrophobacteraceae bacterium | reverse complement strand
AGGAGGGCAAGACAGTCGGCGTGTTGGCCGTGGATCCCACGTCGCCCTTTTCCGGCGGTGCCGTGCTGGGAGACCGGATCCGGATGCAGGAGCATAATCCTGACAGCGGCGTGTACATTCGGAGCCTGGCAAGCCGCAAGGCGTTGGGCGGGCTTTCGGAGGCCACCAAATTTGCCCTGTATCTTTACAAGGCCTACGGTTTCGATGTCATCATCGTCGAGACGCTCGGCGTGGGTCAGGATGAGATCGATGTGGCCAAATATGTGGACGTAACCGCCCTCGTGTTGGTTCCAGGGTACGGTGATTCCATCCAGATGGCCAAGGCGGGCATCATGGAAATCGCCGATGTATTCATCATCAACAAATCGGATCGTCCGGGGGCCGACCTGCTGAAGAAACAAATTTTAAACACTCTGTATATGAAACCGGAAGACCAACGGCCGCCCGTCGTCAACACCATGGCGGATAGAAACGAGGGCATTGACGAGGTCATGGCCGCGGTGGAATCGGTCAGGAGCCGGGCTGCTCAGCACAGTGAAGAACGCTACCGGCGCAGGATCACAGAGGAGATCCGTTCGTCGGTGCTTTCTCAATTGGCCCTAAAGACGGATCGCCATCTGGAGGATATGGTCGAGAGGGTCCTGAAATCTCCCCTGACCCCGATCGAGGCCGCAATAGAGATTCTGAAACTCCTGCGCGACTGACAGGAGTGCCCGGATGAACCCCTCCCCATTCTTCATGGGGTAGGGGTCAGCGGGTGGAATCAGGGCCAAAGGAACCATACTTGCGGAGTTTCCTGAAAAGGGTCGATCGGTGGATGCCCAAAACCCGCGCGGTCTTTCCAAGGTTTCCATTGCAGTCTTTGAAGGCCTTGATGGTCAGATCTTTCTCGAAATCGCCCACCGTCATCTGAAGCCCTTTTTTCAAGGGTGAGGCGGTTTGAAGGTCCGGATTGCAATGGTCGGGGTACAGCTCCTCGACAATGCAATCTTCGGTGATCTCTGGCTGGGAATAAAGAACAACTATGCGCTCCACGGTATTCTTCAGTTCTCTGACGTTTCCGGGCCAGGAATAATTCGCCAGCGCCTGTAGCGCTTCAGTGGTTAATCTTCTTTTCGTCTTGTAACGCACACAAAACACTTCCATGAAATGATTCACCAGAGCGGGGATTTCTTCTCTTCTCTCCCGGACTGGAGGAATGTGGATGGGGATGACATTCAAACGGTAAAAAAGATCTTCTCTGAATTTTCCGCTTTGAACCAACGCCCGGAGATCCTTGTTTGTCGCCGCCAGAAATCTAAGGTTCACCGGTCTGCTGTCCACACTTCCCAGGGGAAGCACCTCCTTCTCTTGTATTAAGCGAAGCAATTTTGCCTGCATCCCCATCGAGATCTCACTGATTTCGTCAAGGAAGAGCGTTCCCCCGGCAGCGGCTTGGACAAGCCCGGGCTTTCCTGTCTTAAGAGCCCCCGTAAAAGAGCCGCTCCGGTAGCCGAACATTTCGGACTCAAAAAGGCCTTCCGGAATGGTCGTCATGTTGACATTGATGAAAGGTTTTTCATTACGGGGACTGACCTCATGGATGAGCTTGGCCACAACCTCTTTACCGACACCGGACTCTCCGGAAATCAGGACGGTGGCATCCGTGCTCGCTACGTTGACCGCGCGCATGAGCACTCGCCGCATGGTCTGGCTCACACAGATGACGCCATGAATGGTGGAGGGGGGCGATGGCTTTGCTTCTTTTGCTTTAAGGAGCAGTTTGCGATGTTTTGTTGCATAAACGATGGAAGTCACGAGGATGACGTTTCCCGACTGGTCGAAGATGGGGTTGCTGGTAACCAGAATCCTTTTCCCGGTACGAAGAACGTTCTGCTCGGCTGAAATCGTTCTCATATGCTTGAGAGCCAAAAGCGTTATGGATTGGTCATAAAATCCGGCGTTTTGTAACTCCCGTGTGCTTCGTCCTAAAACATCGCATACAGGCAGGCCCGACAGGGTCTCATAGGCTTGATTTGCCCCAATGGTATTTGAATAATTATCCGTAATGTAAATGCCCACCTCATCGCTCAATGAAGCAAAGAGGTCGGCGTTTTTCTTGTGTACGAAAATATCCTGAAACTGGTTTGTGGTCATACATGCCCGGTCTATTATTAACTCGCGTCGTCAGCCGCTTTCGATGCAGCACCTTACATAAGACCCAAAAAATTTTAACATTTATTCCCGTCGCTGTGCAATAGAAGTTTTTTCCCGTGACTGCAAACAGCTCCAGGCATTGGGCCGGGACCAAAGTGAAATATCATTGACACCCTGGTCGCCAGGACCTCAATTGTGATGATTCGCTATCTTCTCCTGGTCCACATCCTGTCCAAAAGACAGGGGGCGGGACCAACTGGACCTCTCTCCCGTGAAAAGGTAGAATTCGATGTAAATTTTCGGGGGGGCCATCATTCTGCCTGCCAGAGCGTTCTCCAGCCTTTTGTCAGGACTTTGAGCGCCCTGGTGAGGATGCCCCCCCAGGGAGGTGGCATTGCAGCGTCGGAGTCCATGAATTTTCTTTGATCTTTTAATTCCGGCTTCTATAATTATCGCTTCGGCGCATCGGTCCCGCAGCCGCTACGATCAAAAAATACATTAGAATTTCATTGCAGTACAAAATTCTGGAGGAACTGATGGATAAGGACAAAGTGTACCAGACTCTTGCATCCCATCTGGACAGGCTACCTGCCGGGTTTCCTAAAACGGAAACCGGTGTCGAGATCAGGATACTGAAAAGGCTCTTTACACCTGAAGAAGCCGCTCTTGCTCAACTGGTGACCCTCAAGCCGGAAACTGCCGAAGAGATTGCTTCCAGAACCGGGCGTGATGCCGAAGAACTGGCGTCCAGGCTGCAAATAATATCCAGAAAAGGGCTGGTCTTTCGTTTGGGGCGAGGCGATAAAATCCGCTACATGGCGGCTAACTTTATCGTGGGGATATGGGAATTCAATGTCAACCGTCTGGACCCGGAACTCATAAATGACGTCGGTGAATACGTCCCCCACTATTTGGGTCAAAGCCATAATCTAAAGACGCCTCAGCTTCGAACGATTCCCATTTCAAAAGCCCTTCCAGCGGAACAGGCGGTAATGCCATATGAAGAAGCCCGCCGGATAATCCTGGAGCAGGAAAAAATCATCGTAGCCCCCTGCATCTGCAGGAAAGAACATAAAATCATGGGTAAAGGCTGCGATAAGCGGATGGAAGCCTGCCTTGTTTTCGGAATCGGCGCTCAGTACTACGAGGAAAATGGACTGGGCCGCCCTATTTTGCAAGCTGAGGCTTTAAGTATTTTGAATGAGGCGGAAAATCAGGGGCTCGTCCTGCAGCCGTCCAATACACAAAAAGTTGTCAACATCTGCATGTGCTGCGGCTGCTGCTGCCAGATTCTCAAAAACCTGAAAAGGCTCCCCAACCCAGCCCGTTATGCTGCTTCAAACTATTTTGCTGTTAGCGACCGGGAGCTTTGCACCGGCTGTGGGACCTGTATAGAACGCTGCCAGATGGATGCGATCGAGATGAACGGTGATACGGCCGAAATTAAGAGCGGACAGTGCATCGGCTGTGGCCTGTGCGTCCCGACCTGCCCGGTAGGCGCCATGAGCCTTAACCTAAAGCCGGAAAAAGAGCGTAGCGTTCCTCCCTCCGACAGAATGGAGGCTTTCAAACGGCTTGCCGAAAACAGGGTAGCCAGGTGATGTATGCTTATATCCTCACTCCGCGAGAGCCTGCTCCGGACATGATCCGGAGCGCTCACGCGGCGCGTTCAATTTCCGATCAAGTCCCTGACTCTGTCGAGCAATTCGTTCCTGCCCTGCCGGGTTTGCGCCGAAAAGATGATGAAATCCGCTGGTGATATTCCAAGAATCTGCCCGGCGGTTTGGGCGAGAGGGTTCCATTTTGCCCGGGGAAGCTTATCGGCCTTGGTCATGATGGGGACGGCCGGGATTTTCTTTTCCTTCAGCCAGGACCACAGGCTTATGTCATCCGGGGTGGGCGGATGGCGCAAATCCATGATCTGGACGATCCCCCGGAGGTTTTCGCGTGAATCGAGGTAAGTCTCGATCATCGGCCCCCAGGTTGCGCGAAGGCTTTGGGAGACCTTTGCATATCCGTATCCCGGCAGGTCAACGAACCGGAAGGAATCATTTATTTTGAAAAAGTTGATGAGTTGAGTGCGGCCCGGCGTGCGGCTGGTCCTGACCAGGTTTTTCCGCTGAATCAGGCAGT
>JBEKXG010000492.1:0-4282 GCA_049512295.1 Syntrophobacteraceae bacterium | reverse complement strand
CATTCACCGCACCCCCAGCCACAGCCGCCAGTCCCACAAGGCCAAACTCCATCCCGGTCATTGTCTTTATCTTCCCTACATATTAATTATATTGGTGTCTATCATTTGTTCCCAGCCGTCGACCGACGACTTATACACTGGTCCAGCG
This sequence comes from Syntrophobacteraceae bacterium, assembly GCA_049512295.1. Classification (GTDB taxonomy): domain Bacteria; phylum Desulfobacterota; class Syntrophobacteria; order Syntrophobacterales; family Syntrophobacteraceae; genus SbD1. The sequence continues at coordinate 4,134 of JBEKXG010000492.1, read as the reverse complement.
CCTCTGCCCAGCGCGGCGTTGTTTACAAGGATTGAAACCTCTGGAACCAGGTCCGCCTTCCCCTCAAGCGCAGATCATAACAGGTCTCCTCTTATTTCAGCGAGCAGTCAGCGGGTTTGGCCGACCCGGGTCTCGGCCCTATCTGCGGCAGGTTCTTTCTACCGCCGTCGTCTTGCCATCGACACGATTACACCGGAGCACGAAAACGCCGCAAAAGCGATCAGTCCCGCCTGCATGCTGGAGACAAAACCAGGCACACTCTGGTTTGTTACAGGCTGTCCTCCCATAAGGAGAGAAAAGATCAGAGTGATTGTCGTCATGCTAATCACCATCCCCAACGTGCGCACGGTTCCTATCATACCAGAAGCCATGCCGTACTGCTGTGGCGCTACGCTCCCCAGAATGGCAACCGTGTTCGGGGTTATGAACACACCAAAGCCTGTCCCGACGAGTGCGAGTTCAACGGCGACAAGCGCCAGCGGAGCTGCTGTTCCGACAGTTACAGCGATCAAAATCAATCCGACACAAACAGCGGTAATCCCGAAATTGGCAACTCCGACAGGGGTGTGGCTGTCAGTTATCCTCCCCACCAGCGGCGAGACCAGCATCTGTGCAAGCGGCTGGATCAGCAGCATGAATCCCGCGCTGCGAGGGGACAGGCCCATGGCATATTGCAGGTAGAGGCTCATGAAGAAGGTCAGGCCAAAGGTCGCGGCATAACTGCCCATTGCGGCTAAGCAACTCAGGGTAAAGAATCCGTTCCTGGCGAATATCGAGACATCAAGAAGCGGATCTGGAGTGCGGGTCTCCCGGAGGACAAACAGGAAAACCAAGGCGAAGCCGGCAAATATCATCAAAGGGCCTGTTTTCCATTGGCCCAAATGCGAGGCGCCCAGCATGATCAGCGCAACACCCAGCGCAAAAATGAGGCTGCCCTGCCAATCCATCGTCTCGCGCCGGGTGAGTCTCAAATCATCTCTCAGGCTGGAGATGCATATTAGACATGCGGCTACGCCAAAGGGTACGACAAGCCAGAAAACGAACCTCCAACCCAGATGGCTGGTTATAAATCCTCCAAGGACGGGACCCGAGGAAAGGCCCGAGTAGGTGAAAGCCGAAACTATACCAACTTTTCTGCCGCGAATTTCCACCGGGAATACGGAGGCAACCAGGGCCATACTGCCGGATAGAAGCATGGAGGCGCCCATTCCCTGGAGGAATCGCTGGATTAGAAGCATGTCGATACTTTCCACGAATCCCAGCGAAGCAGTCAATACGGTGAACAGGGCAAGGCCGATAAAGTATATCTTGACTCGGCCCGCCAAGTCGCCCAGACGCCCGAAAGTCAGCATGGATATGGCGGGCGACAAAATATAGAGCTGTTCCACAAGACCGAGTTGCTGGGCGGATGCGTTAAACTCCCTGCCGATCGAAGGGAGCGCCACCGCCACCGCGGTAAGCATCAAAGGCACCATGAACTGAGCCACACAGACTGTGAGAAGAACAGCTCCAGGCGAAGTTACTTTCTGTTCTCCCATTTCCTCCCTTTACAGCGATAAACCTGTCTCCGGAAATGATCAGGCGACTGTTTGAACAGCCAATGCCCTGCAGCAAAAAAGACGGGCGCATCCCCTGCGGGCATTAGCGCGCGTAGGATGATAAAAGTTTGAGGACCCATGGCGCAGTGAGCAGGATAAACAAAAGGCGGAAAAAATGGAAGCAGGTCACGATCAGCGGGTTAGCGCCACCCTCCATGGCCAAGGGAACCAAGGCAGCCATGGCGCCCGGGCTTGTGGCAACATAGGCGGTGGCAGGGTCGAGCAGATCGAGGCGGGAAATCAGGATCGCAAGGAGTCCGCCGGCGCATACGAGAACCAATGACGACAAAATTACGGGTAGGGCAATCAGCTTCAGAGTTTTCAGCATTGCCGGATGAAATGTCGATGCCACCATAACCCCTACGAGCGTCTGGGTGATGAAGCTAACGCCATACGGCATCTCCCACTGGGATTGCATAAACAGCTTGCAAATCATAACGCTGAGCATTGCGCCCGTAAGCACACCTGCGGGGATCTTGAGTTTAGCGCCGATCAGTCCGCCAACGGCGCCTATGCAGAGATATAGGCCAAATCCTGAGTATGCATTCATTTTTGACTCTCTTTCGGGTTTTGTGGCGAGTAATTGGTAGTGCCCCCCCGCGCCCGGTGGCCGCATAGTCCATCGTCCATCCGGGAACCCCGTTCGATACACCTCGCGGGGCGTGGAGATTGAGGCGGCCAGGGCCTGCCACGCCTGCCACGGACCACGATCCGGCGGCGGGGAAGGGTCCTTTCCCGATGGAAACCAATCTAACTCATATTTATCATACTGTGAATCATTGGAGTATAACTTGCGTGTTTGATCGGGATAAAGGATTCAGGTTAGAGTTCACCGAGGCTATCCGGTGTTCATCCGGAAACACCGGATGATACACCGGCAGTTCAGGAACGTCAAAAAAGGCGGTTCATTCAGAAGTTTGCAGCAACTCCAAGCTCAACTTCGCCCAGCACTTTGTCCACATCCAGGATTATTTTAAGACCACTGTCCATCTTGGCCATCCCGAGGACGCAGTCGCTGTTGAACTGAAGCATGAAGTCATGCACATCCTCGATATCGGAGCCTTTTATGTGAAGGACCTCTGAAACCGAATCCACCACCATCCCTGCCAAAACAGTTGTTTCATTCCTTGTGGTTTCAAGCACGATAATGCAGGTTTGATGCGTGTTTCCCGACTCCCGAATCCCCAATCTGGTTCGAAGATCAGCCACCGGTATAATCTTGCCTCGAAGATTTATAACGCCTTTCACGTATGGAGGCGCCTGCGGCATAACCGTAATCGCCATTACCTCTATGATTTCCTTCACCTTCAGTATTGAAATCCCATACTCTTCGTTCGCTACTGAAAAGGTCAGATATTTACCGGTTTTGCGCTCGCAATTCAACAGCAGCATCTCCTGCTGCTTTTCTTCCGTGATGTCCATGACAATACCGGTGGCGAATTCGATCTGGCCATTCTCCTCGCAGACAATCTGGCTCCATTCCCTGATCCAGAGAATATCGCCATTTCCGGCCCGGACTCTGTACTCTCTCATGTAGGTTTTATCGCCTTGGAGCGCCTGCGCGAAGACTTGCTTTATACGTTCCGTGTCTTCTTCTATAACCAAATCCGTCCACTTGAGGGCTTTTGAATTAAAGTCCTTCCTGCTATAACCTACCAGGCCTTCGATCTGGTCTCCCAGGAATTCACAGGAACCATCTTTGTAGCCTTTAAAAGCGGCGTTCCGAACCTTCGCTGTTTTTCCTGGCGCCGCAACCACCGGTTTTTCCATTGACCCCAGCCTCCCATCCTGCGCTACACATTCCTGTAAGGTGTATTCATCCTTTTACCCTTATATAATCGGCGGGCCCTGTTGAAATATTTAATCACCAGGGAAGGAATATAAGGGCCAGGTTACGCCAAGTGGACCCGGCGCAAAAACTCGGGGAGCCGCAGTCGTTTGTCAGTAATCACGATAGGGCAGCGGAGGCTGGTCAGTGCCCGGCTTCTGCTTATTGCGCAAAATCCAAAACAGCCTTCAGAAGGGAAGCACTGTGCCCGAGCTGGGTATATGCCTCCTCTCCGGTCATAACCCTGTTGTCAGATTCAAGCTGATAGCCCAATTTCATGGAGAGGTTGGCTATCCTTGCTATTTCCCTTACCAGATCGTCTTCAGACTTGATCTGAACGGGATAGATTCTGATCCGCTCCAGGTGGTCCAGCACCTCATCCTCGACGATTCCATCCATCGCCGTATGGTGCTCCTGATTGAACGCGTCATAAAGCGTGTTATGGAGCGGCATTGAGAGGTCGCCCAAATAGTGAGCGCAATAGGCCATGTGGTACTCTCCGAATTTCCCGGTGGCTTTGACGGAGATGTAGTCACGCAATGAAGCGATGATTGCCCCGTAGAGGTGTCCAGTCTCGTCATTAGAGTCGTTATAGCGCAGGACCTGGTCGAGAATCATTTTGGAGGAGACGATGGCGCCAGGCGGATTGTTGGAATAGTGATTGTGCCGCTCTCCCGTACCCGCTTTCACCACGGCGATGTCCGGCCC
>JBEKXG010000491.1:0-4287 GCA_049512295.1 Syntrophobacteraceae bacterium | reverse complement strand
CAACACTGAGAATTTTGCGGGATACAACGACTGGCGCTATCCCACCAAGGATGAATTGGCCACCCTCATCCTGGCCGAAGAGAACCGAATTAGCGGCCTCTACATTGATCACGCATTCGAAAAACAGCGCAATTGCTGGTCCTCGACACAGTTGGAAGGTCATGGCCATCAGGCATGCTATGCCGATTTTTATTACGGCGACATGTATCTGGTGGAGGAAAACTACGCCAACCTTTTCGTGCGCGCAGTGCGCACCCGGAACGGCGATTGATTCACGACGCCTCTAATACGGACCACAATCACGGACATATATCCGATCGCGTTCTGTCCCGTTCGTGTGAAAAACTCGGCGTCCTCCTCTACCAGCCGGAAATACCGCAAAACACCGGGAATATTGCACGGACTTGCGCCGCCACCCATACGCCTCTTTACCTGGTCGGGCCGCTTGGTTTTCGAATTACGGACAAGCTGCTCAAGCGTGCGGGCCTGGATTACTGGCCCCACGTCCGCATGAAGCTCTATCCCGATTTCGATGCCGCCTATATCGATATGGAACTCTCACGTTTGGTGTATTTCTCGGCCCGCGCTCCCATGTTGTATTATGATTTCTCTTTCCGTGCCGGAGACTGCCTGGTTTTCGGACCCGAAACAAGCGGTCTGCCGGAAAAATTGCTTGCCTCCTACCCCGGAGATGTGGTAAAAGTGCCAATTGACAGGGCTAGGGTTCGAAGTCTGAACCTTGCGACTACTGTAGGAATTGTTCTTTTTGAAGCTTTGCGCCAATTGCGACACTAAAGAATTCACTTTGTACCGATTCTTGTTCAGGCGCCGGAAGACCCGGCGCCAGAGATTTCTGAGCCTGTTTCTCCACCTCCTTCTCGACTGGAACCTCCATGACGCGAACCGACGAAATCAAGTCCAGGATGTACGAGCTTTGCCCTGAGATTCAGATGTTGGGAATTCATCCGGTTGTGCTGCAAAAAGGCGATCGTTTCTGAATCCTGCTTTTCGAAAGCAGGGACTGCTTAAAACAAGACCCTCCCCTTAGTTCTTGTGTAGTTGTTCGGAGCAAACAAAGCGATTCCTGCCAGTTCGAGCCCGCATGGGAGCCGGAGCTGCGCCGTGCGCTCTCGGTAGCCAAACGCAAGATGGGCGGCCCTGCCCTAAGAATTATCCCGGGGAGACTTTCGACTCGAATTTCGGGAGCTGGCTCACATGGCAAGTATCGAATGGAAGGGCGCCAAATGGGAGGCATACCACACTAGCCTCTCCATCCCGGAATTGCTCACCGTCCTGAAGGGCTATGGCCCCATGGAGGTTCTCCGGTTTGAGGTTCCGGGCCGATTCAAAGGAGAGATGAGCCTCTGCCTCACCGACGATGGGAGCAAGGAAATTACGCTCTATCATCTGGAGGTCCTTGGTGAGCGACGCCACGGTCTGGGCAGGGAAGCTCTCAGGTGGCTTAGAGCGATATTCAAGGGTGCGATTTTTCTTGAATTTCCTGATTTGCCCGACCCCGAAATCGGTTTCCACCCTACAATACCGTTCTGGTTTCATATGTACCGGGAAGGGCTGATCGACGCCCTTGATTGTGAAAATTTTTACTTGGGGACCCAGGCAACCAGCGAGCAGATCGAGCAGGTGCTGGAGCATATCGAGTCAGTTCTTGGCGATAGGCTGGAAGTGCTTTAGGGTGCAGCCTCAGCCGGAGAATTGCTCAAGGAGGCATAAGGGACACATGCAAACGAATCCCTTTTCCGAAAGACTCGGGCGTTTTCGCAGTCTCATGCTTCAGGAGGAACTTGACGCTTTTCTCGTTGCGGTACCGGAAAACCGCTATTACCTAAGCGGGTTCGAAGCCGAGGACCTTCTGTTGACTGAAAGCTCCGGGTGCCTCCTCATTACCCAAACGGCGAAATATCTGCTGACCGACTCCCGATATGAAGAGGCCGCAAGGCAGGAAGCCCCGGATTTCAAACTTGCGATCTATTCCACGGGGTTCAAGCAGCTTCTGCCCGAGCTGCTCCTGGAGCTCAAGACCGAAAGGCTGGGAGTGGAGGAACATTTCCTTACCTTCAAAAGGTTCAAAGAGGTGGAGGAAGCCCTCTCGAAAGCCAGGCCCTCGGCAAAGGTTATCGCAACTGAAGACCTCGTGGAGCGGCTCCGGATAATAAAAGACGATGCCGAGATCGAGAAGATCCGAAAATCGATAATGCTGACCGAAAAGGCCCTTCATGCGGTGTGGAACGCTCTCGCCCCTGGCAGGACCGAAAAAGAGATGGCCTGGCTTATTGAGAAGACAATCCGTGAAAGTGGCGGCCAGGCGGTTTCGTTTCCACCCATTGTGGCTACCGGCCCGAATGCCGCCCTTCCCCATGCGGTCCCGACTGACCGGCGAATTGGCGCCGGCGAATCCGTAATCCTCGACCTCGGCTCCAAACTGGACGGCTACTGCTCGGATATGACCAGGACATGGGTTTCCGGCGCCCCGGACCCCAAACTCAAGCAAATATACAACATCGTGCGTCAAGCTCAGCTTTCCGCGCAGGATAAAATCCGCGCAGGGATGGATTCTGTTGTGGTTGATTCGGCGGCTCGAGACCTCATCGCGGATGCCGGATACGGCGACAGTTTCGGCCACGGGCTGGGACATGGAGTTGGACTTGCGGTCCACGAAAAACCCGGCCTCAGAAAAGTGGACCCCACACTGCTCGAAGAGAATATGGTCGTTACGGTGGAACCAGGAATCTACCTGCCCGGATTCGGAGGAGTGCGGCTCGAAAACATGGTTCGAGTGACAGGAACCGGGTGCGAACTCCTGACCAGCGAAGAACTATTCTACAGATGGTAAGCTGATATCAGGACCCCGGGATTCAAAGCTTTTCGAACGAACCGTTCCTGAGGGAAAGGATAATGCGATTTGTCCTCTCTTCTACCTCGGGGATCATTTCTGCGAGCGCCTTAAGCGAGGTCAATACCTTTTTGGTCTGTTGTTTGTGGGGTATCTTCAGATCAGGATGGTCCAAAAATTTAAGAATCTGCTCGAGTGTCGTCAGTTTGTCTACGGTAAAATCGACGTAGGCAAGCTTCGGCCACATCGACCTGAGATCCTCCGGCAGATGATCCATCCTGCAGGCCAGTTCCTCGTGTGTCCCCAGCCACATGGAATCCTTAAGGCGGCTGAGAAGCGACTGGATCTCTTCGCGGCTTCCCTCCCATGCGTCGCTTTCCGCCATCAGTTGCTGCCATTTGGGCCCGATCTTGTTGTCCACCCATTTTTCGCCAAAGCCCGGCATGAGCGGCAAGCCGGCAAGTTCGCTCTGTTCGGCCACGAGCTTTTCGCAAAGCTGTTCGAGCCTGGTTGAGCCGTGTTCCCGCGGCAGGCTCGACTCGATCAACTGGGTCAGCCTGTTCAGTATGTCGCTCTTGTTCTCGAGGTCCGGGCACGCCAGGGCGATCTGCGCTTCCCACTGTTCCCTCAGAAAACTGATCTCGGCATTTATCGCGGAGAAGATGAACCCTAGCTTAATTAGCGTATTTCTCAGCTCGTGGGCCAGCACGTTGCAGCTCTGGAGGCGCTGGCGCGCAAGCTCTTTCTGCGCTTCGGAAAGAGTTTCACGGATGTGGAGTGAAAGCAGTTGGGTGCCAAGCGTACGGGAAAGCTTTTTGATGACCCTCGTTGAATGGTCCCCTCTTTGTATCATGCCTTCCTTGAAGTGAATCTTTATTACCGCAACTACTAAATCGTCACAGTCTTTCCAAATCGCATTTCCCCGATAGTCGACAGGATATTCAAGATCATCGGCCAGGTCCCCGTACAGATAGGATTTATTTATCAGAACGGGTTCCATGTGATGATAGTCTTCGATTTCGTTGGAAAGCTGTTTGCGCACGCTGCGACAATCCTCGCGAGGATCGTCTGCGGTCCAGCTCTTGCCCTTTTCGACGCACCAGGCCATTGCCTCCAGCGCGCGCGCAGGCCTGTCCTTATAGTCCTCCCAGCACTTCCCTGGAGAATTGTAATCAGAAGATTCCTTAAAGCCCCAGGAGATTACGCCCGTAGCTTCATTACGAATGCCGGATGTAATTCGAACCGTGCGCAACTCGGGCATAGGGCCGATTCTGTAGATTGTTCCCTTTGTCGCGTCGCGCAGGCAAAGAAGAATGGTTTCAATCATATCCTTGCAGGTCCGCTCAAGGATATCATCGTTTATGATCATTCAACAGCCCCTCTATAGCCCTCACGATTTGTCAAAGATCTTGTATCCTGAAACCGGCATAGGGTCA
>JBEKXG010000490.1:0-4291 GCA_049512295.1 Syntrophobacteraceae bacterium | reverse complement strand
AGCCGGTGGCTCGGGCTGTTGGACTTTTGCAGTCAATTTTTCAATCTGCTTACGCTGCTCGCCGATGGTTTGTTCCTGTTTCTTGACGGTCTTCTGGAGGGCTTTTAGTTCCTGGATGGTCTGCTCCTGTTTTTTGAGAGTCTTCTCAAGTTCTTGAAGCCTCTCTTCCACGGTTTGAGCAAACGCACAGGATGAAAATACAAATAGAAAGACGAGTGCAATCATGGTTCTCATGGCGGCACCTCCACGTGCTCAGTACTTCTGATGAAATGTCTGCTGTTTTCTCTGGTCGGAGACGTTACGGCATACGGGTATTATGCGGGAGGTGCTCGATTGGAATACGGAGAGCGACAAAATGAGGAAAGGCTATTCGCATTTTCCAAAGCGCAGGGGAAAATGCCGGAAACCGGCGGTGAAATTTGAGGGGAATCCTCAAAGGCCAAATTTGAATGGTGAAAGACACATAAGCAGATGGAACAATTATCGCGGGCATCACCATCTTCATGGCAGTGAAATGCACACCCGATAATGGAGAGTGAAAAACAGAGGAGCAAGATTAAGGCAGGTTTTCTGGTCATCGCGCCAAACTTGACCCTCCTGGAATGCCGGCGTTCTTCTCTTTGATTCGTTTGTGTCATAATATCAAAAACGCCGTTGAAGTTACCATACAACCTTCCGAATGTAAATGGTTACCGGGTTGGAAAAACACCAGCCCGGGCACGCCGGGGGGCAATGCTGTTGACTTTAAGCCCTATGGTCGTGATGCTGGGCCGCCGTTCGTCATTCCGGCGACCGTCATCCCGGCAGTGCCTTTGAGCCGGAATCCAGAGTCTTTTCAAGCTCTTCTGGTCCCCGGCTTTCGCCGGGGTGACGACGCAGGACGCAGAGTTTTTCCTAAAGTCAACAACATTGACGCCGGGGGGAATCCCACCGGAAATCCCCCCACGGCGATCATAATAGTCAGTGAAGTTCGTTTTTTATCGTTTCTTCCAACCGCTCGCTATCGAGTCCGCACACAATCCGATGCCCGATTTCGATCACTGGAGCCCCACATGCGCCCCGGGTGGCTTCAAGCATGCGTTTATGAGCCTTCACATCAGAGTGAATATCATAGACCTTGAAATCAATCCCTTTGCTCGTAAGGTATTCCTTGATCTTATCATTGTCCGGAGATGCGGGAAACACGTACACATTGACTTCTTTTTCCATTGTATCTCCTTTCACATTAGCGTCTGAGTCCTTTAATAAATTTCTATCCGCCCTTACCGGTGTCAAGCCGGAAAGGTGAAATTACCACAGATCCCGGCACGTTCGCCGAATGCCCGGAGTTGTGAAGGCAAGTCCGGGTAACTATCATAATTGATGGAGACAGATTATCGAATGACAGCGCGTCATTTACGCGTCGCTATTTCGGGATGCGCCACTTTGCACAGCGGCATCCCGCGTGAAACTGCAAAGGGAGGTTTCTATTCATTGACAGGGCCAGGGAAACGGGGGTCCGGCATGTAGTGTTCAATTCAGCGCTGAAAGCGGACTCAGATATCTGGAGAGTGCGTAAAGCTGCCTGATTAGCCGGTATCCGGAAACACCGGACGAGACAGCATATCGGATGCCTGTTCCGCCACCCGGGAATATCCATCAGTGCTTGACCGGCTTTATCCCGCCCGGCCGGTGATGTAGTCTTCCGTGAGTTTCTGGCTCGGCCGGGTGAAGATGCTCTCGGTCACATCGAATTCGACCAGTTCGCCGAGCCAGAACAAGCCCGTATAGTCCGAAGCGCGGGATGCCTGCTGCATGTTGTGGGTAACGATAACGATCGAGTATTCTTCTTTGAGCGACTGTATGAGTTCTTCAATCTGCAGGGTGGCGATCGGGTCCAGGGCTGAGCAGGGTTCATCCATCAGGATCACTTCCGGCTTTACGGCGATAGTTCGGGCGATGCAGAGTCTTTGCTGCTGGCCGAGAGACAGACCCAGCGCATCTCCTCTCAACCCGTCTTTCACCTCATCCCAGAGTACGGCGCTGCGAAGACTGCGCTCGACCATTTCGGACAGGTCCCCCTTATCCTTGTGAAGTCCGAGCACACGCGGCCCGAATGCGATGTTGTCGAAAATGGACTGAGGAAACGGGTTCGGACGCTGAAAGACCATTCCTACCCGTTTGCGGAGTTCAACCACATCGGCGCCGGGGGCGTAGATGTCCTGCCCGTCGAGTTCCACGCGGCCCTCCACCCTTGTGCCCCGAATAGTGTCGTTCATCCGGTTGAGGCAACGCAGAAAAGTCGATTTGCCGCACCCCGAGGGCCCGATCAGCGCCGTTATGTGCCGATCCCGTATGGGCATCGAAATGTTGCTGAGGGCAAGTTTGTTGCCGTAATAAAAATTTAGGTGCTCTACCCTTATTTTTTCCATCTCTTCGCTTTGGAGGCTATCCGAAACGGCCCGTAATGTAATCTTCCGTGCGCCTGTCACTGGGGGTTGTGAATATGTCCGTTCCGGGACGGTATTCGATCAGGTCGCCCATGAGAAGGAAAGCCGCCTGGTCCGCCACTCTGGCTGCCTGCTGTATGCTATGCGGAACGATGATGATCGTATAAAGTTTTTTCAGGTCATGCAGGGATTCCTCGACCTTTCTCGTTGAAATCGGGTCCAGACCGGAGGTCGGTTCGTCGAGCAACAGCACCTCCGGCTCCAGCGCCAGGCTTCTGGCTATGCAAAGCCTTTGTTGCTGGCCTCCGGAAAGGGCGCTTGCCGGGCTGTCCAGCCTGTCTTTTATCTCGTTCCATAAAGCGGCCTTGGTGAGACTGCGCTCCAGGATTTCCTCCATTTTGCTGCGGTCCCGCAATCCGGCCAGCTTCAGCCCGTAGGTAACATTTTCCCGAACGGTCCCGGGAAGAGGCAGCGGGAGCGCGAAGACCATTCCAACACGGCGGCGCAGGCTCGTGACATTGGTGTCAAGATCGTAGATGTTTTTGCCGTCCAGAAGAACCCGCCCCGTCATGCGGGTATCTTCCACCATATCGTTCAGCCTGTTAATCAGGCGAAGCAAGGTTGTCTTTCCGCCTGCCGCCGGCCCGAAAAAAACGGTTACGGACCTGGCCGGCACCTCCATGGTGATGTTGCGCAGCGACTGGAAATCTCCGTAAAAATAGCTTACGTCCTCGATTAATATCTTAGACTCTACCATTGCCGCCTCCTGCGAAAATAGCTTCGCAGGACGGTTGCCGCCACATTCATGGACAGCACGAGAATGAGCAAAACGAGGGCAGTCCCGTACTGAACGCTGACCGGCATAGCGGGCACCTGGGTGCTGATAACATAGAGGTGATAGGGCAGCGCCATCACCTGGTCGAACGGCGACTGGGGCAGGCGGGGCAGATAGAAGGCGGCAACTGTAAACAGAATGGGGGCGGTCTCCCCGGCAGCGCGCAAAAGGCCCAGAATTATGCCTGTTATTATACCCGGCAGAGCCTGTGGAAGCACGATATGGCGGATTCCCTGCCAGCGCGTGCCGCCAAGGCTTGCGCTAACGGTGCGAAATTCCATGGGAACAACCCGGAGCGCCTCTTCGGAGGTGCTGATTATGACCGGCAGGGTCATGATTGCCAGGGTCAGCACACCGGCCATGATTGAAGTGCCCATATGCAGAAAAAGGACGAACATGCCAAGTCCGAACAGCCCGTATACGATGGACGGTATGCCCGCCAGGTTTACAATCGCAAGCCGGATGGCCCGCGTCATCCAGGTGTCTCTTGCGTACTCGGCAAGATAAACGGTTCCGGCAACACCAACCGGTATGGCGGCAACCGCAGTGCCCACTGTCAGGATAAGCGTTCCGACTATGGCCGGGAAAATGCCCCCTTCTTTCATGCCCTCAGAAGGCATCGAAAAAATGAATTCCCACGAAATGGCTCTTGCGCCTTCAACGACAATAATCGCGATCACGATCAGAATGGGCGCAACTACTGTTATTGCCGACAGGGTCAGTACGCCGAATCCTATCCGTTGCATCCGATTTCGGTCCATCAGCGCAGCCCCCCCCGATGCCGCTTTTTGAAAATTGCGCTTGCAGCGACAATGTTGATGATAAAAGTAAGAATGAAAAGGATGATGCCGATTCCGAAAAGAGCGTGATAGTGAACGCTCCCGTTTGCAACCTCTCCCATTTCGGCCGCCACCGTAGCGGTCATAGTCCTCACCGGCATGAAGAGCGATCCCAGACTTAGAGGCATCCGGGCCGCATTTCCGGTAACCATCATGACCGCCATCGTCTCACCGATTGCCCGCCCCAT
>JBEKXG010000489.1:0-5038 GCA_049512295.1 Syntrophobacteraceae bacterium | reverse complement strand
TGTGCCTGGGCGCCTTCGTCGGAATTGGTGGGCGGAATCAATCGGAATCAGTGGTCCGAATCAATCGGAATTGGTGGGCGTCTTCCGTCGGAATCAGTGGGCGTCTTCAAACGGAATATGCAATGTTTGCGCTTATGGCAGAGCTTGAACGCGATCTGATTTCAGAGAGAACAAAGAACGGTTTGGCACGTGTTAAAGCGTCAGGAAAGAAGCTTGGCAATCCGAACCTCAGACAGGACAATCTCAGGCGCGAAGAGAGTGCTCAGGAATTTGCAGAAACCCTTCGCATACAATTTGAATCTCTACGCAATAATGGCCTTACGCAAAGACGGATCGTTGATGAATTGAACAAGCAGGGAATCAGGGCAAGGTTAGGAGGTTCCTGGAGCTTGGCACAAGTGCAGGCTGTCATGAAACGGCTTGGAATTTAACCCCCCCTCGATCTATCTCCGCAACCGGAAATCGGTTTTGCCGAAGCGGGTCCTCACCATAAATTTTTTTCCCGGTTTCCTTCTCCGGAAGAAAAATTGTTCGTAAAATGTTCGTAACATAAAACGGCATTCATCTTTTATTTGTAAAATCCATTGATTAGGTAATACAACCTTGTGAGAATCGATCAGATGTAAATTTTGTTCGCCGCTTCCAGTGCAAAAGTCAGACGCCCGGGGGGGCCAATTACAACAATCTTTGAAAGGGCCGAATGGTAGCGTACTACGGACTGGTGAGGTTGCCCGTTTTCGAGGATCACCCATGTCTCACAAAATAGAAGCGGAATTAAGATAACATACTGAAAAACATGCCGATAAGCTTCCGGGATTTGTTTATTTGAGAGGTACCGTGAAACTTTTAGATTACACGAAACTGTCACCTGAATGGTTCAATTGATCTCTGATTAACTCTGTTTCAGTCCCCCGGTCCGATCCCAAACCAGGAAGCCTGGTCCGCCCGGCGTTGAAGACTCTAATATCATTTGAAAAACTACGGGGCTATCTGTCTTGGAACGGAAATTGCTCTATCCACGGGCGGGGAAATTACCACTGTTCTGATTGCTCGGTTCGAATCCCTGCAAAGTTCACGCGACCGCACTCGATGATGCTCTCTGACAATCTTGTTTCGTTTCGCGTCCTGCGACGCATCTTATCAATTCTCGGGGGGCAGGGTGCTCTTTCCATTTCAGCTCGCCTCCATTCGGAATAACGCTCTCATGCTCCAAAGTCCAAGTTCGAAATCGATTTCAACCTCCTTTGCCTTTTCACGCTCTATCTCAAGTTCATTGACACCTCCGGCTCAACCTCATTTGTGGACCTTTTCCCTCACCCTCCTCGGCCCCCCAGGCCCCCCAAAAGTTCGAGGGTTGCGATCATCCGCAACCCTCGAATGTTTTGGCCGGCTGTTCCGCGTTAGCTTAATAAATCATCATTAAAATATTTATAAGGGGACTGCCCTTTTGTTTCAAAGGCGTCTTCCCGCAGTGCGTCTCTATCATAAAACAGGCGGCTGTCCAGTCCATCCACACCAGGAGAACCTCCCGTGAATTCATCCCGCTCCATGATCAGGTCATTGATCCCGATTCGATCGACAATAGCCGAAAACCCCATCGAATCGGTCAGTATCTGGAGAATGAGTTCGTGCTCTGTCTCACTTTCAACAGCGCCATCCAAAAAAATAACACCCTTTCTGAAGGAAATCCTGAGTTCCTCCGTTTCGATTCTCTCGTCAGTTTGCAGGCGTTCATAGACCAGATGAACTGTCTGCTCATTGGTCAAACCCTGGTATTCGTCGGGAATTTTTCCGGAAACGACCGTTTCGGTCGTCTGCGGAAGGCTCTTGTGCTGTTTTTCGAAGTCACGGGCACAGTCCACGCAAAGTCGCGCCCATGGTATGGCTTGCAGTCTTCTGGGCGCGATGTCGTCCCCGCATGATTCGCAAACCCCATAATCACCAAGCGGCATCTTGGCCAGCGCCAGATCGATCTGCTCGATTTCGTTTTTCCCATTCCCCTCGAGTTTGTCATAAGGCTTGGCAATACTGGCCTTCTGCGCCTCTTCTTCCAGCTCTATGGCGCGCTCTTCCAGTTCCAGCCACGCGGCTGCAAGCATTTGAACTCTTTCAAGTATGCTGCTGCGCCTGTCGAGGAGCACATTTTTGAGGAAAAGTATTTCTTCCTTGCTCATTTTGAATCCTCCTAAGTACAGCAACGAGAAACAACCATATGCGAGTGAAAATAAGAAGACTTTAAGAATAATTCAAGTCTACCTCGCAAGAGATCGACATCACAATATTATTTCGCGCAAGGGGTACCCTTCCCGACAGGACTGAGGCATGAGGACTGAGTAGTAAGGAATTGAGGACATTTGATGAAATTCCTCCAAATCCTTGAATCCCTCGCACATGCCTCTTGAAAAGCGGCCGATGATGACGTATTTATCTCACCCGGAGGGGCGGACCTGCCCGAACTGGACGAATCGAATCCTGCAGTACCGAATCTATCAAAAACTTAGGGCTTGTCCGTAAATAGAACCTTTGCGGGCAAGCCCTTGACCAGGCGCCGGTTCGGACTGAGTTCCCGGGGGAGTTCCATGGTCAGAAGATTGAAGCCGGGCTTGTGGATAGGCGCGATTGCACTTCTATTGATGTCCGGATGCGCAACCACACCCGTCGACACGGAACAGATCGAGTTCACACCCGATGAAACGGGAGTGGCGCCTATTGCCCAGCAGCAGGCTGTAGCGCCCCATCCCCCGAAAGCACCGGTCAAGCCTGCTCGAAAGGACTTTTCCACCGTACGCCGTGTAATAACCGAAAAGGAAGTGCGAAAACTCAAGGAGAAGGACCCTGCCCTGGAATTCTATCGTTGCATCGAAATTCTTTGCCGCCTGAATAAAAAAGATAAGGAATATGTCCGTGAGGATATGAAGCTGAAGCGTCCCCTGATTGTGCCGAAGAATTTCTCTTCCTACAATGACTGGTCGCCTCTTCCCGGAAACATTACGGGCGCTGCCAGGTTCCCCAAGTTAATCCTGGTGGTAAAGGACATCAACTTTCTTGGATGGTATCAAAACGGCAGACTGGTGAGCGATACCTATGTGTGCATAGGAAAGATGAATGCCTGGACCAAAAGAGGAATGTACAGGGTAAAGGAAAAAGATCCCAGTCACATTTCCACCTATCCGAACGCATACGGCTATCCCGCTGTCATGCCTAACGCCCTGCACATCTACGACCGCGTTTGGATACACACCGGGGACGTGATCGGCCCAAATTGCTCGCACGGCTGCATAAACGTCCCGATAGCCCACGCCGAAAAACTATATAGCTGGGCTAACGTCGGGACGGCCGTCCTGATTACGGAATCTTTGAAGAATTTGGGCCGCGACATCAAGACCGCACCTTTGGAAAACCGGCCGCAAAAAGCTCCGTCGGCAAAAGTACAGGGCACAGAGGATAAGAAGCTGAAATCTGCGAATGAAACACCGAAACAGTTTCCTGGAAACAGTAACAAAACAGTAACAGGAGGTATTTAGAAATGAGAGTCAGCATGCGAATTCTTTGGGGTGCCGGGCTTTATTTGTTTTGCTGGGGCCTTGTTTGCATCGCCCTATGCTCATGTTCGCATTTCGAATCACATGTGACTTCACGAACCATGACAAAGATCCAGCCGTCACCGCCGGCCCCTCCGGAATGCGAACTTCCATATTGTTCGGTGGACCTTGATTTCCCCCTGTCCCGCGTTACCAATCCCAAGATCTACGTGCTAAAGGCGGACCGCCGGCTCTGGCTGGTCCAGGATAAAACGCTGGTTCGCGACTATCATGTCGCCCTTGGCCCCAGCCCGAAAGGTGATAAATACTACAGAGGCGACGGCAGGACTCCCGAGGGAGAGTTTTTCGTCTGCTCCAGGAATTCATCCAGCCATTATTACAAGTCACTTGGCATCAACTACCCCAATCCGAACAATGCACAAAACGCCCTCGCATGCGGTCTGATTTCCCGTAATGAATACTGCTCGATCAAACAGGCAAATGACACATGCAGGTTGCCGCCCTCCAACACGGCCCTGGGCGGGCAGGTATTCATACACGGAGGCGGCTGCTACAAGGACTGGACCCTGGGGTGCGTAGCCGTGGCAAATAGCGCCATGGACGAATTGTTCAGCGTGGTCCAGGTCGGCACGTGTCAATATATCTTGTTAATTCAAGATGGCGCTGGCTGCGAGCTTCCCAGCTTCCCAGTTCTCATCGGGAACCTCTCGGCCCGCGAGGCGGCACCTCCGTGTCCCACCCATTGCACATCTCGACTTCACTCATGCCGGTCCTTCCGGAACAAGGAGCAACCGGTGTGGGGGATAAGGAGAATCTTATGAATCACGAGCAGATTTCAGGGTTGGAATCGGGGGCGGGTCTGGACCCGGTGTGCGGCATGATTGTGAGCGAGAAGACCGCGGCTGGGCATCGGCTTGATTGCAGCCGGTCGCCGGTCGCCAGTCTTCAGTGGCCCGAAAAAGCTGTTCTCCGACGACTGACCCCTGGCCGCTGATCACTGCCGGGCCCCTGTGCGGACTGGAGAAAAATTCTTATCATGGTTGTGAATTAAACCTGATCGACAACCCGTATTTTGCGGAGACCGGCGGTTCGGCTTATGGCCACTCAAGACGTCACTCTTCCTACAGGGACAGTACTGGACGGTAAGTGGGTGATCCTCGAACTACTCGGAAAAGGAGGAATGGGAGAAGTTTATCATGCGCATCAGTTGAACCTCAAACGCGATGTGGCTATCAAGATTATTTCACAACACCTGCTGAAGGAGCTTCAGGATAACGAGTACGAGGCTGAGACCTGCATCGAGAGGTTCCACCGTGAGGTCCGGGTGATGGCACAGGTGCGCAATCCGTACGTAGTTCAAATCTTTGATTACGGATCGGCTCCGGTCAAAAGGAACGGCGACGAAATCCTTGTCGAGTACATAGTGCTGGAGTACGTCCCGGGGGCTACGTTGCGCACTTTGATGTCCGAAGAGGGGTTCTTTCCGGACGAGGACC
>JBEKXG010000488.1:0-4294 GCA_049512295.1 Syntrophobacteraceae bacterium | reverse complement strand
GGAAGACACCCGGTTGTAGAGCGGTTTCTACCCGTTGGCGGTTTTGTCCCAAACGACCTGGAACTCAACCAGGAAAGCCAGCAGGTGCTCATCGTAACCGGCCCGAACATGGCTGGAAAATCCACAATTCTCAGGCAGGCCGCCTTGATCGTGTTCATGGCCCAGATCGGCTCCTTCGTCCCGGCTTCCGAAGCGCGCATCGGCATCGTTGACCGCATTTTTACCCGGGTCGGGGCCTCGGACGATCTCGCGCGCGGCCGCTCCACTTTCATGGTCGAAATGCAGGAGACCGCAAACATTCTGCACCAGGCGACGCCTCAAAGTCTTATCATACTGGATGAAATCGGAAGAGGGACCAGCACCTTCGACGGCATGAGCATCGCCTGGGCGGTTGCCGAATTCTTGCACGATTTCGGGGACAAGGGAGTTAAAACCCTTTTTGCCACTCACTATCACGAGCTGACCGAACTTGCCCGGACCCGGCCGAGAGTGAAGAACTTTAATGTGGCAATCAGGGAATGGCGGCAGGAGATACTTTTTTTTCATAAATTGAGTCCCGGCAGTTCGAGCAAGAGCTACGGAATCCAGGTCGCCAGGCTTGCCGGCCTTCCCGATGAGATCACGGAACGCGCCCGCGAAATCTTGACGCAGCTTGAAGGAGACGCCTCCATCGGGCCATCCGGGGGACCGGGTCTCAAGGCCAGGGCGTATCAGTCCTCGAAAAAGGCGGAGCCGGGCATACAGCTTGCGCTTTTCCAAAAGCCCCGGGACTGGGTGCAGGGCAGAATCCTGGAACTCGATCCGGATACCATGACTCCCCTTTCAGCCCTCCAGGCGCTGCACTCGCTCAAGGAAGAGATTCTTCGCAAGGACGGGGGCCGTTGCGTGGTGAAGGCGCCCCGCAAACGCCCACCGCGATAGATAGACACGCATAGCGGGACGCCTTACGCGCTGCGCGTATTACGCATATCAAGGGGCGCCAAAGCGCAGCACTTCGGATTTTGAAGCGCGCAGCTTTCCGCAAAGCGGGCTTTTGCGACCGTTGAACGCATCACTTTCTTAAGTTGGTGAAGCGCGAGGATGTTCAATAAAGACTGTGGGCATCGGCTTGGACCGATTGCGCCAATAGAAATGGATAATTCATGGAGACTTTTTCATGAGCCGGCATGAGGGCCTCGAAATCGCCCCCGGCGCCGTGTTCGAATTTTACGAATCAAAGGAAATCCTTTGCGGGGTAGTGCTCTCAGTTAAGGACGGCCGGTTCAATGCACTCTCCGAGCGCAACCGCGAAGTGAGCCTTACTCTTTCGAGGATGGTCCACCACGGAAAGACATCCCTCGACCTCAAACTGGGCCGTGACGAACTGCTGCAAAAACTGGCATCCATCTCCGAGATTCGGAAGGGCATCATGGGGCGGGTCGATCTCGAGCAAATCTGGTCCCTGCTCGAATCCGAAGAGGCCGGCTATGACGCCGAAGAAATTGCCGAGTTCATATTCAGTACTCCAATTTCCGATGACCAGGCCGCCGCTGTCAAGCGCATGCTGCTTTCGGACAGGCTCTATTTCCAGGCGAAGGATTCCGGGTTCTACGCACGCTCTGCTGAAAACGTCGATGCGCGCCGCCTCGAGTTGCAAAAGGAAGTGCAAAGGGAACTCAGGCTTGCCGAGGGAGCAAGGTGGCTTGGAGCTATACACTCGCGAAAGCAAAGTGTTCCCCAGATAGAATTCCGTGAAGAACTGATAAAGGAACTTAAAAACTTTGCTCTTTTCGGGCAGGAGGCAAAGGAAAGCGCCTTCGTCAAAGAACTTCTCAAGCTGGCCGCTGTTCCTCCGACTCCCCAGACCGCCTTCCGTATTCTTGTACGGCTGGGAGTCTGGCGCGAAGACGAAAACCTCCTGCTGCACGAGCACGGCATTTCCTCCGAGTTCCCGCCCGAAGCCATGCAACAGGCTGAAGTGATCATAAAATCGAGTTGCGCCGCAGCAGCGGGAAATGAACGGGAGGACCTCACAGGCCTGGATGTCTTCACCGTCGACAGCCCTTTAACCAGGGACTACGACGATGCGCTCAGCGTGCGCGAGCTGGAGCACGGACTCCTCGAGGTCGGGATTCACATCGCGGACGCCGCAGAGCTGGTCCTCCAGGGGACCCCCCTGGATCGCGAGGCCGAGGCGAGGGCAAGTTCCATATACCTGCCGGATGAGCGAGTGTCGATGCTGCCCCACTCCCTTTCAGAGGGGATACTCAGCCTGAAAGAGGGTGAGGACCGCCTCGCGCTCAGTTTTCTTATTACGATCGATTCGGAGGCCGATATTTCCGAAACGAGGATTTGTCAAAGTGTGGTCAGGATTCGAAGGCAGCTCACCTACCGGGACGCAAACGAAAGCATCGATAAAGACAGCAGACTTAAAGCGCTCTATGAGCTTGCTTTGAAGCTTCGACGGAAGCGACTCGAGCTTGGCGCCGTCATTCTACCGCTCCCTGAGATCCAGGTTTACGTGAACAGCGCAGGGATGATCCAGATTGCTCACTATGACAAGGAAAGCCCAAGCCAGATACTGGTTTCAGAATGGATGATCGAGGCAAATGCCGCGGCCGCCGGCTATCTTGCCCAAAGACACATACCCGCTCTTTATCGAAGCCAGGCGGAATGCAGACCCGAAACCGAGTTCGTCCAGAGCGAGCACGAACTCTTTAAAGCTTATCGCCAAAGGCGCCTCTTTTCGCGAGCGGAACTTGCCACCGAGCCAAAACCGCACTGCAGCCTCGCAATTGCTCATTACACGACCGTAACCTCACCCATCAGGCGCTACTCGGACCTCGTGGTTCAGCGTCAATTGAAACATACGCTGGCAACCGGCTCCGGACTGTATTCCAAACAGCAACTCGATGAGCTGACGGGGCAGCTTTCCGCAGCCCAGGCACTGGTTTTCACCATTCAGCGAAAATGCACCAGGTACTGGATTCTCAAGTACCTGGAGCAGGAGGACATAGAGAACCTGAACGCCCTGGTGCTGGACAAGAATGCCCGCTACGCGCACCTGCTGATCCCGGATTTCCTGCTCGAAGCCAACGCGCCCGTGCCCGAGAACGCTAAATTCAACCAGGGCGACATGGTAAAGATTCACATAGAAAAGGCGCTTCCACGCGAGGATGTACTAAAGATACAGATTCTGGATACTCCCCCCAGGTAAGCGCAAAAGGCGTCCCGCAAACACCCGCCGCGATCGCCGGACACGCCAAGCGTGACGCCTTGCGCCCTGCGGGATTTACGCATATTAAGGGACGCCAAAGCTGCGCACGTTAGCTTCTAACGTGCGCAGCTTTTCGCGAAGCGGGCTTTTGCCTCGTTAAACGCATCACTTTGTCACGAGCATCCGGGAGAAACCCCCGTGCCGCGCGGCACGGGGATGTCCCCGATGTCCGGTTTCATAAACTTTCAAATGGCTGCAAACCGAATTGTATGCCCGAACTCTCAGGCCTCAAACGTGTAGCCGACCTCACCATGCTGAGACAGATCGAGACCGGTCGATTCATCCTCTTCGCTCACCCTCAGGCCCATGGTTGCATCAAGTATCTTAAGAATGATGAAGGTGACCACGAAAGAGTAAACCCAGGCAGATAGAACCGACAACGCCTGAATGCCCACCTGGCCGGCGTTCCCGAAGAAGAGTCCGTCACCGCCTGCCGCATTGATAAGCTTTGAAGCAAAAAACCCCGTAAATAGTGCGCCCAGAGTACCGCCAACACCGTGAACGCCGACTACATCAAGTGAGTCGTCATACCCGAACTTCGGTTTGAGACTGCACGCTGCGTAGCAGACCACACCGGCAAAAATCCCGAGAAGGAGCGCCGGAAGCGGGCCGATAAAACCGGACGCCGGTGTAATGGCAACAAGTCCGGCAACCGCACCGGATGCAGCGCCAAGAGCGGTGGGTTTGCCTCTGTGGATCCATTCGGCGAACATCCAGGACATGGCTGCGGTGCCGGTTGCAATGTGTGTGACCACGAAGGCCGAAGTTGCAAGCGCTCCCGAGGCGACCGCGCTGCCCGCGTTGAACCCGAACCACCCGAACCACAGGATACAGGCCCCCAGTATTGTCAGTGTAAGGTTGTGCGGAGCCATAATTTCAACCTGGTATCCTTTTCTTCTTCCCAGGACAAGCGCACAGGCGAGCGCAGAAACACCGGAGCTGATATGAACAACAAGACCTCCGGCGAAATCGAGTGCGCCCAGATCTTTGAGCCAGCCGCCCGTTCCCCATACCCAGTGAGCGAGCGGATCATATACA
>JBEKXG010000487.1:0-4295 GCA_049512295.1 Syntrophobacteraceae bacterium | reverse complement strand
CCAAGCCGGTATTGCTGCTTGGTTCAGGGGGTGTCTGTGACGCGCGCTATAAATGGTTTCAGTCCCTTGGGCGCTATTTGAAGGATGTTCCGGTCTGGACGCTGGAAATGCCGCAAACCGGGGTGCCGGAATACTATCTGCCGGGAAACAAAGAAAAGAACCTGCAATTTATAGTGAAAGAACTCCGTGAGTTCGTATCGTTTCTGGAAAACCTGCTGAAGAGGAAAATGGACTACGACAGGTTGAAAGAATTGCTGGACCAGGCTTTGAAGACGCTTCACCTGGCCTGGGAAGTCGACCTGCTTCGACAGGCAATCCCGTCCCCGATGGTTTCCCAGGATTTCTGGGCCATCATGATACCTCATTTATATCTTCCCGAGGATCCCGAAGCATATGCGTTCTACCAGAGGGTGTATGAAGAGGTAAAACATAAAGTGGACAACAAGATCGGAGCGATTCCGAATGAAAAATACCGGATGTTGTTTGCAGAACTTCCCCCATGGCATTCCATCGGTTTCTTTGATCAACTGGCGGAAAGATTCGGGATTGCAATGGTTATCGAGAGCTGGGGCTATCACGCACCCTCTCCGATACCCGAAGAAGAACTCGAGGGCATTTCCGATCCGCTGCAGATTATTGCACGGCTATGTTATCACAAGTTTATGGAACACAATGACGTCGCCATGGAATTCGATTCGTCGCCTGGATTTTTGAACGCTACGTTTGTGCAATGGGCGCAAGATTATCGGGTGGACGGGTTTTTCGCTCACCCGCTGATGTCATGCCGTCCTGCAACCTACACCCTGATGCACACCCGAAATACGCTGGAAGCAAAACTCAAGATACCCGGCCTGGTGGTGCCCGGTGACATTGTCGACTTGCGCGTCTTCAATGCCGATGAAGCCATGTCGAAAGTCGAGGCCTTTGTGGAAACAATGGACCACTATCGAGATCTCAGGAAACAGGCAGGAATGGCGTGGTGAACAAAGGAGAAATTATCCATCCGCGGCGATGCTTTCATACGGAGTTACCTACAAAATAGCCCCATTTTGATGCTTCGCGGGTGAGGCGAACATCATGAAGAATTGCATTCAAAATGATCACAAGGCGGCGAGGAGCCGACGACGAAGCCAACACGGTGAGCGTTTGAATGCGAGTTCGTATCAGACCGCCTGTTTTTCGGAATCCTCCCTTTGGTCTATAGAGGCTCTTCAACCCGGTTGAGATGAGACAAGCTCAATCGATCGCTGTCACTGACGGCACGCAACTGCATTAGTGCCTTCCTGTCAATCAACCGGAACCACTCCGGCGAGTCTTGAATCTCTCCAGAATCTCCTTTTCTGCGTCAACAATGGATTATATGCCGCGCATGACCTGGCATGTAACGTCGGCTCGCTCTTGGCATGCTCCGTCGCCACGGAAAATACCGCCATCGTTTCGAGATTAATTATAGACTCGCCTGCTTGACTTGGTACGACCCCTTTCGTACTTTCCAAACCGAAATGCATCATATCTGGCCCCCCTGGAGAGGATTTCGATACCAGTTCGAGGATTAAGGCTGATACTCTGAGAACAAAGTTACACGAAATGATTGACCAAAAGAGCATGATCTCCGATTTTGCTTCGCTCGGAAAATTTTTTTCTTCCGAAACCGTCCAAGAATTTGCAAAAAACTGGCATCTTTCCACCACCCAATCAAATTAGATTTCAGAGCAAAATTCGGATTATCTAAAGACGAGCCCGGAGACCGGGAGCTTGCAACATTCCCAACAAATACAGAAAAGTTATTGTCTTTTGCCGCCGGTCTGAGTTGCGACCAGTTAGTTTGAAAGTACAGTGGTGGATCAGATTGTTAGTATGAAAGTACAGTGGTGGATCAAATTGTTTCTCGTATTCATATATTTAGGCGGGACGCTTCATTTTTGCTGCCCAAAGAGGTCAGGTACGATAAGTCTGCCACAAAAGAGAATGAGGTGAAGATTTTAAAAGTTGGCGCTGACCCATGGCTATCCTATGAGGGTCGTGAAGGTTCATAAATGAAGTGGATCTGAAAGGCTGATCGTGCCCTTGTGAAGTCAACTTTAAGGGAGCATGTTTAAGTTTTTCCTTCAGGGATTTGGGCACTTTCGTTCGGGAATTGGCGGCCGGCAATAAGCAACAACACCTCAGAACGGCTACAGTTTCCGGATCACAAAACTGAATGCCGCCTATACCCGCTTTTTTTCTTTTGTTTAGCAACTATTGCTAACCCATTGCTAATCTGGAAATAGTATATAGCATATATTATTATTTAAGAATATAAGTCCGAACGGCAATAATGCGCTCGATCCATTCGGAATCTCTCCCTGATAGAAGGTCGATGCCGATCACATCCGGCAGAAAGGAAAGCATTTATGACATCGAAAAAAGGGGGCAGCGGCATGACCTTCCGCAAGGAGGCAGAACGAAGGCTGAAATCGGGATTGCTGCGGCCCGAAGAGATACCCGCTGAGGATACCCAGCGGCTTATCCACGAATTACAGGTTCAGCAGATTGAGTTGGAGATGCAAAATCAGGAACTCCGCAGGGCTAAGGCTGAGCTTGAGGAATCCCGCACGCGCTATGTCGATCTCTATGATTTTGCCCCTGTCGGCTATCTCACCTTCGATAAGGACGGCCTGATACTCGAAGCGAACCTGGCAGCTTCCACTCAGTTGGGAATTGAAAGAAGCTCCCTCATCAGGAAACCTTTCTGGCTTTACATCAAGGAGGCAGATAGGAAAGTGTTTCGTGAACACATCCACAGGGCTTTCAAAATCCAGGGACGGCAGACCTGCGAGGTGCGGCTGAAAGCAATAGGCGGTGCTGAGTTTTACGCCAGATTGGAGAGTATATACATCGAGGGTGCAAACGGTACGGGTCTGTGCAGAACGTCGATCATCGACATCTCCAGTGTCAAGCGTGCCGAGGAGGCGCTACAGCGGGCTCATGGCGAACTGGAAAAACGGGTCGAGGAGCGCACCGCTGAGTTGGTCGAGGCGAACAAACTCCTGAGACAAGAGATTGCTGAGCGCCGGCGCGCGGAAGAAGATCTTAAAATCAACACGGAGAAGCTTGAACGCAGCAGCCAGGAGCTCCAGCACTTTGCATTTTCCGCCTCCCACGACATGCAGGAGCCGCTTCGCAAGATCCGGGCGTTTGGAAGCAAGATCAAGCAAGCATCCCTGGACGATCAGAGCCGCGATTATTTGCAACGGATGGTGAATGCAGCAAATCGAATGTCAGATATGGTCCGTGGACTGCTCAATTACTCTCGGGTAAGTACCGCAGGTGAGCCTTTTACCCCCATTGATCTGACCGAACTTGCACAAGAGGTTGCGGACAGCATGGGGCGACTTGTCCGGGAGGCGGGTGCATCTTTTGAGATTAGAGAATTGCCAACACTCGATGCCGATCCGAGCCAGATGCGCCAGCTTTTTCGAAATCTTATCGAGAATGCGCTGAAATTTCGCAGTGAGAGGAAGCCGCTCATAAAAATCTTCTCAAAGATCGTCGATCACCCTGAGCGGAGCGGAATACATGCAGGTAAGCAATACTTAGACATATTCGTTGAAGATAACGGCATCGGTTTTGACGAATGCTATCTTGACCGCATTTTCACTCTCTTCCAACGCCTACACGGCCGGAGCGCCTATGCAGGAACGGGGATGGGGCTTCCCATCTGCCGCAGGATCGTCGAGCGCCATCATGGCAGCATTACGGCAAAGAGTGAGCCGGGAACAGGCACAACGTTTATTATCACGTTGCCGCTAAAACAAAAACCTTCAGCAAATCTACCTCCCACCCAAGAGTCTACCTGATTAATAATCGAGTACGATCCTTGAAACTGTAAAGGCCGGACCTCCCGACCCGGCTCTTCGATCCCGCCTGTCCAGACCCAATGGCAGTCCACATGTCAAAATGTATAATTTCCAATTTTTAACTATATGATCGACATTTCCGAACTCTCACCTATTCCAAATGGAGGCTGGCAGGCCCGTGAAGCCTGAATGGCCCCGAATGGAAAACTCCACCGGCCAGGGTTGGGTGGAGAGCACAAACAGCGTGGAAAGGAGTAGATTTCGAGTGATGAGCCGAGCCGTCCTGAAGCAAATGAGCAGGGAAGCGCCTGGCCTTCGACCGGCAGTTCTATCGCTTGATTCGACCCGAAAACTTGATGAGTTCCTCGCCTTTCTCCACAAAGTCCGCAACCTTTACACTTTCAATTTTGAACCCGGGAGGCCGTCTGAAAACTTGCGACCCCAATCTGAAAACCC
>JBEKXG010000486.1:0-4299 GCA_049512295.1 Syntrophobacteraceae bacterium | reverse complement strand
AACAACATTTTAAATCGATTCAGGTTTCCTAACGGTAGTTTCCGAAATTCCGGAGGACAGACGTCCTGTCGCGGGAAGGAGCGTATCCTTTTAAGGCATTTTTCTAAAAAGAGCTGCATCCATGATGGCCAGGACTTCTTCCTCAGGCCCCGTTTTTCCAGATTGATCTTTCCCATGAAAACACTTTCTTCGTCATTACGGAGATGCACTTCTAAAAGGGAAGTGCCCCTTTCGGGCTTGACGCAAGAATTGATTAGCCACCTAATCATTTTTGGCTGGGATGAATGACCCTGATTTTTTGACTTATGAGGGCATGTTACTTGCTGACCAGGCAGCAACTTCGTTTTAACCCTTCTTGCCAACGTCGTAATTTTTCGATTTTTCAAGATATGATTTGCTTTTAGCAAGCTACCTGAGAATTTCAGCTCGGGAAAATCGGGTTGTAGAGCAACACCAAACTCGCGGAGGCGTTTTCGGTGCGACATGTGACAGCCGACGGTTTCTCAGGATGTGTTGCCGTTGGCATGGCCTCGGTGTAATCTTATAGAGTAATAATTTCCGGAGTTGCAATGCGAACCGATGAATGCGGTACATATCTTAATCTACTATTATTTAAAGGCACTTTTGGAGCTTGCTTCTCGATATTGTGACTTTGATCACAAAGTATCGTGTCCGTCCGTTTTCGTGTTCTTCAAGCATGAGGATGAAGGGAAGGCCCCACAGATGGCGAAGAGGTTTCTCAAGTTGGCCGCGCAGGCTGTCAACTAACCAAGTCGATTACTTGCAACCCCTAATACCGAATAGTTGCGATCAAAGCATGGCCGGCGCCAAAGGTGAAGACTCATCGCGATTTGAGCGCTTTTTTCCGTCACGAAGAGCGCGAAGAAGGCACGAAGGGCACGAAAAAAAAGCCAAAATAGTTGTGGAGTTCCCGGCGTAAAGGTGCGGGCCGGACACGAAGAGAGTGAAGGCTTCGAAGGGCAGCACTATGGTGGGATTTGATTCCCTCGCGCCGATCTCTACGCTCCACGTTACGCGGGCCGCCGCAGCGTCACTTTTAACGTCCAAAAATCCGGAAGGAAGCAAGCTCCGCGCCTTCGGATGGCTGCTCATCCGAAGGCGCGGCCGCTGCCGAATTCAATGCGGGTCAAGGGCGCAAGAAATGGCCATAATGCAGAGTATGATTGATGATATGAGATTTGATCCCGGCCACCGGCATCCTTTCCTTTATTACAAAGCGGTACAATCCGGCCCTTGAGATGTCGCCCACCAGCAGGACGCCCACCAGCAACTCCCCATCAGGCGAAAACACCAGCTTTCGGTAAGCCCCGCGTGAGCCGGACACGTGAGTTTCGTAGTCCTTGCCGGTAGTGTGCACGATTCCCATGGATACAAATGCTACGTCCGCCACTTGCGTGGCGTTGAGAATTCCGAAGGTGCCGCCGTACTCAGCCGGTCTGCCGGCCATGTTAAATCCGGCGCAGCGGCCCATTTCAACGGCGTTGGTCCACAATCCGGTGACGATTCGCCCGCCGGTAATGGGATCGAAGGTCACCGCCACATCGCCCGCTGCGTAGACATTGGCCGCGCTGCATGCCGTGAACCTGTCCACTACAACGCCCCTGTCGATTTGGATACCGTCGTGATCGAAGCCGACGTTCGGCTGCACCCCTTTTCCGATGCATACCATTTCGCAGCCAATCTCGCGGCCATCGTCCAGCAGAACCCCGCTGACGCCGTTGCCGTTTGCAAGGACCCTGCGGGCCGCGGCGCCGGTCAGTATCTTCAGACCTGCGTTGTTGAGCGCATTACGGATCAGGGCGGCGTCTTCGGGTTCCATCAATTGGGAAAGGACCTGCGGGGATTGGACAATCAGAGTGACTTGAAGGCCACGCTCCAGCAGGGCGAAAGCCACCTTGAGGTTCAACATTCCCCCGCCCAGCATAACGGCATGACGCGTGTTTGCAACCCGGCTTGCGGCAGCCCTGGCGGCGGCCAGCGTGCGCAAAGCGAATACACCCTCGATATCGGTCCCCTCGATTTCCGGCGGTATATACGATTGACTGCCCGTCGCTATGAGCAGCCTGTCGTAGGCAACCTGCTCCCCACCGAGGATGCCGACCGTTTGCGCCCGGCTGTCGATTCCCTCAACCCGTGCATTTGGCCGCACATCGATGCCTTCACCACAGTAAGGCCCCTCTCCGGACAGGACCATATCGGCTGCGCTTTTCCTGCCGCTGATCAAAAATGGAATCAACGGCCTGAAATATGGCGGGTCGGGTTCATCGGAGAAAAGAGTAACCGACCCGCGCTTGTCGAGTGAACGGATGGCTTCGGCCGCCGCCATGCCGGCGGCACTCGCCCCCACAATGACATAGCGCTTTTCACTGGATGCCATTTTTATCCCCCTTGCCCTCCAAGCATTCCAACTGAAGCGGTTAGGCGAGTTTCCTTCGAAAAAGCCTTTACACTCGAATAAACCAGCGCCTTGGTGGGACAGGCCTCAACACATGCAGGCGCCGCGCGGTCGGGACAGCGGTCACAGCGATACGATTTGTGCTCTTCCAACTGTCTCCCGATGACCCCGTAAGGACATACCATCACGCACGTCCAACAGCCGATGCACTTATCGCTCCTTGTTATCACCACCCCATCCCCGGTGCGCCGGATGGCCCCCGCAATACAGGCATGCATGCATGGGGCGTCCTCACAATGGCGGCAGAGAACGGGCACGGGCGTTGACGGAGATACCGATTCGACATATACGCGATTCTTCGGGCGCGGTCGCTCGGCGATGGCCCCGTACAAAGACCGGCTCGCCGAGTGCTCGACTGCACAGGCCAGTTCACACGAGTGGCACCCCGTGCATCGATCCAGGCGAACGAATATTTCCTTTGGCTCAGACATTACAAGCTCCTTCTCCATCGGCACAATCCACAGCCGATACTCGGCTCGATTCAAAGTTGCCGAGAACCTTTAATTTGAAGCACATGCGGCAATTACAGCCCCAGGCCGGCACGGCGCTCGTCGATAGCCGCGAGAAGTTTATCGGCCGCCGACTCCGGATCGAGATCTACAATAAAGTAGCCGCCGGTCAGGCCCTTGATTTTTTCCGTCAGCACCTCGGTAACCAGCGGGCCTCCCAAAACGGGCAGCATCACTCCCACATGGGTCGGCAGGCCGGCTGCCACGGCATAAGCGCCGATGGAGACCGCCTTTTCCGAAACCGCCTCAGCGGCAGACGCCACCACCGGAAGCTTGTCCGTGTCAACCCCCAGATATTGGGCTAAGGCTACAGCCAAGGCTACAGCCCTGGAATTATCCACACAGGATCCCATATGCAGGACCGGAGGCAGAGGTCCACCCAGATCGTTAGCCTCTCCGACGGCCCTCAAGACCGCCCTCAATCCGTCTCCGCACAATGCGTCGGTGTTGGCCGGGTCCATGAACCCATGGCGCATGAGCGCTCCGGCGCCGCACCCGGTGGCGAGCACCAGTACGTTGGCCTTGAGAAGTTTGCGGGCTATGGTGGTGAAGTTGTTATCCTGGGGGACCTTCACATTGTTGCACCCTGCAAAAAGGCATACTCCCCTTATATTGCCGGCCTTAATGTTATCCACAACCGGTTTCAGAGGGTCTTTGGCATCCAGCTTCGATAGTGCGCCCACGATGGCTTCCACCGAAAAGCCGGCGACCACGGGCGTCTTGACGTTCGGAATATCTACGGGTTTGTTTTTGCGGCGAGTGAAGTTTGCTATGGCAATATCGAAAATCTCATTGGCCTTCTCGTCGGCCGCTTCCTCGGTGAACTCAATATGCGTTGCGCCGGGGATCTTTCCAATGTCCATGGTGGTGATGAGGGTGGTGCCCATGCATTCGGCCACAGAAGCCACAGAAGGCATGATGCATTGGTAGTCCACAACCATGGCGTCCAACGCTCCTGTGATTATGGCCATCTCCTGGCTGACCGAATGGGTGCAGGCGGGGATACCGTGACGCATCATGACCTCATTGCCTGTGCAACATATGCCGACAATGTTGATGCCCGTGGCGCCGGCCGCGATCGCTGCTTTTTCCTTGCCCGCGGCCGTCGTCACAAGAACGTCCGATAATACGGGGTTATGACCGTGAAGAGCGATGTTCACCGCATCGGCCTTGAGGGTCCCCAAGTTGGCTTCCGTGACTCTCGGTTTGGGAATCCCGAAAAGTATGTCGGCAAGGTCCGTCCCCATGTAACATCCCGCAAGGTCGGCAACCCCGCAGCGCAATCCGCCCAAAAGCAGATTGACCGGATCGGCA
>JBEKXG010000485.1:0-4303 GCA_049512295.1 Syntrophobacteraceae bacterium | reverse complement strand
CATTAATCATCTGTCTCATTCATGCT
This sequence comes from Syntrophobacteraceae bacterium, assembly GCA_049512295.1. Taxonomy (GTDB): domain Bacteria; phylum Desulfobacterota; class Syntrophobacteria; order Syntrophobacterales; family Syntrophobacteraceae; genus SbD1. Next base: position 4,277 of record JBEKXG010000485.1, on the reverse strand, counting down.
ATTTGTCGATGCTCCCGCCTTAAAATAGAAGTGACTTCAATTGGTTGGCAACAGAGTGTATCGCGCGCCGCACCGCCTCGGGATCACCAAGATAGTAGTGGCGGATGGCCGTCAGGTTATCTTCCAATTCATATACCAACGGGACCCCCGTTGGGATGTTCAGACCTGGAGTCACATCGTCCGGCACTTTGTCGAGATGCTTGACCAAAGCTCTCAGGGTGTTGCCGTGGGCTGCAATGATCACCCGGCGGTCTTCTCGGACCGCTGGGGCAATAGTTTCCTTCCAATACGGAAGGAAGCGCGCCACAACATCTTTCAGGCACTCGCCGAGAGGGAGTTCCCGCCGGCTGACATCAGCATAGCGGGGGTCGCGGCCGGGCTGATGCGGATCATCAGGCGTCAGCGGCGGCGGGGGCACATCGTAGCTGCGCCGCCAAATACCGACCTGTTCCATGCCGTGCAGTTCAGCCGTCGGGGCTTTGTTCAGCCCCTGCAGCGCTCCGTAGTGGCGCTCATTAAGGCGCCAGGTCTGGTGCACCGGGATCCACATGAGATCCATTTCCTCCAGGGTCAGCCAGAGAGTCTTGATGGCCCGTTTGAGGACGGAAGTGTAGGCGACGTCGAAAAGGTAACCCTCCCGCGCTAGGACGCGCCCTGCTTGCCTGGCCTCTTCTATTCCCTTATCCGACAGACCGACATCCACCCACCCGGTAAAAAGGTTTTCCTTGTTCCATATACTTTCGCCATGGCGGAGCAACACTAACTTCTTCATTTCACTTATCCTGCCTAAAATACATTTTCATGAATGTCTTACAGCTTCCATGTTTTTTTCCATCTCGGCCGTGTATCGGCCGCGGCGCGCAGCACTGTTGCACCTGGCTCTATGAACCAGGGCCTGCTGCGCCGCCGCCAAATTGGCCTCCCTGCCCTTCCAAATCTCCAAAGCCGGCTGCTGGACCGCCCGGGAATAAGAGAAAGTCAAGGCCCGGGGCATTCTCGTCTTAAAACTGAGATTCATGGCATTCAAGCGAGCGGAGGCCAATTCACTGGATTGCCCCCCCGACAGGAAGGCAACCATTGGCACGGCGGCAGGGACGGCCCTGAGAAGGCAGGTCACGGTTGCATCGGCCACCTGGTCCACGCCGTTCTGCCTTGGGCAATCCTTTCCCGGAAGCACCATGTTGGGCTTCAGGATCATGCCCTCCAGGGCCACACGTTGGATGTAGAGCTGGTTGAAAACCGTCCGCAGCACTCTCTCGGTCACCTCAAAGCATCGCTCCATGGTATGCTCGCCGTCCATGAGCACTTCAGGCTCGACGATGGGGACCAGACCGGCCTCCTGACACAAGGCGGCATAGCGAGCTAACGCATGCGCATTGGCCTCGATACAACCCCGGCCGGGAAGTCCGTCGTCGATGGCAATCACCGCGCGCCATTTGGCAAAACGGGCCCCCATTTGAAAGTATTCCGTCAAGCGGGTGCGCAACCCATCCAGGCCTTCGGTTATTTTCTCACCTGGATGGCCCAGCCATATCTTTTGCGCCGGCGTCAACTTTTATCCCGGGAATGATCCCCGCGCCGTTGATGAGTTTGACAAAGGGAATGCCGCTTTTCCCCGACTGGCGAATCGTCTCGTCATAAAGGATGACGCCGCTTATAAACTCACCCAAACCAGGGGCGGTCAAAATCAATTCCCGGTATGAGCGGCGCGCTTCCTCGGTTTGAGGAATTCCCACTTTTTCAAATCGCTTGTTGCAGCTCGGGGTACTCTCGTCCATGGCCAGAAGACCTTTGCCTTCGGCGGCCAGCGCCTCGACAGTGGCTATAAGCTCTTGTGCGATCATCTCCAATATCTCCAATTTCTTTTCGATCACCAGTGACCTTTCGAATTCGGCCGGCCTCGGCTTCTTTTGCAATCCGCTTCGCTTTGTCTCGCGGTTCATCCCGGAGCGGTTCAGCGAAACGGTGGAATCAAATATCCGTATCGTGGCAGCTCAAAAATCCCGCCATTCCACTTGCATAGCGGAAAGTCGAAAAAGTTCCCCGAATGCCGGCACGGTCGAAGCAGCTTTTCACGTCTCTCCGGGACACCCTGAAACCATGAAAAGCCGTAGGATGGGTGGAGCGGAGCGAAACCCATCAATAACTTTTCGTAAGAGGAGAGAACCCCTCAAACGTTCCCGGTATCACGTTCAGTCAAAAGCATCACCCGGTATCCATCTCCCCTTGCGTTTCATTGGTAAATTGCAGTGGATACGGTAGATTACCCGGCGTGTGACCTTGCTTTTCAGGGTTCCTGCTCCGCCGGATCGGGAATGGAGAATCTTCTTGAATTACGTTTGCCCGGCCGGCGGAAGCGACACAGTCCGCAATCCCTTTCGATACGAGGTTGCGTTCAGGAGTGCATCAAAACATGTTTTCTGGAAACGCGGGGAGCTGCGCTCCCCGCACCCCTTTTGCTGCTACGGGGCAGCCGGGCCGCCGGCCAAGTTACCCGCCACTTTCGACTGCGGGCTGCGGGGGAATCATTCCAGGGGTCGCTCCTTGCACGCTTCGCGTTATTCATTGAAAGGCGCTCGTTTCCAGACCTCTACGATGCTTTTTGCTTCCGCTTCCTCCTCCGTAACAACTACATAATAATAGTAATAGATTGCGGGGTGGAAGAAAAACTTGAGCGTTTTTGCGAAGAAAATTACTTACCCCACATCCTGAATCGTATGACAGCTCCGCTGAAAAACTGACCCGGGTTCGATATGGAAATCGGAAGCCCCAGCCGTGCTGCATTTTGAAGACCTCCTTAAAAAATAGACCGTCGAAATTTTCAAGGTTCGCGAACCTTATGTTTGTCAATGGGTTAGGGAGCGGTGGTTCGGGCGGAGGAGTCGCCCGCAATGCCGTTGAATTAAGGAATTAGTTGCCGGTTTGCTGATAAATGACTGCCTTCAGTATACCGGATCCGGATTTGTGTATTCCGGTGTTATGCCGTTGTTTCGCTCATTTGACTACCGTGAAAGCTCTCCTGAGGACGCTCTGCCCCTGAGAATTAAACACGGTAACGGCGTAAGTGCCATAGGACATGGTTGCCGGAACGGTGAATGAAATTGAAGTATCCCCCCATTGAATAACGGCTGCCCGGACAGAGCCAAGTTTCACTTTCCCCGGGGGCGTTCCTAAGTTGTTTCCCATTATTTTCACTACAGATCCCCGTTTTCCCGAAGAAGGAGTCACGCCTGTTATTTGGGGAGAAATTAACAATTTGACCGAGTCATTGCTGGTCCAGGTGTCCGTAACTACTGTCACCGCCCCCGAAGGGGCTGTTTCCGGAACGACGCACCGGATTTGCGTATCAGTCCAGGACAGGATTTGGTCACATTCGACATTGCCGATTCTGAGTTTGCTGCTGCCCTGCAAATGGCCAAACTGGAACCCGGTTATCGATATTTTACTGCCGATTGTTGCCGATCCGGGTACAATTCCGGTGACAACAGGAGGAGCTGTGGTTATCGTCCCGCCCCCCACCGCAAACTTCGTCATCCTGGTCGTGGTTTTCGAGTCTTTGCCTATTACGGTGCCAAAGTAGGGCGCGAACCAGTACGTCATTGGTGTCGTGGAAGTCCCGCCCGGCCCTGAAACCGTGAGAGTGTAAGCTATCGGCCAGGCGAGGAAATGACCCGCCGGAACACTGACAAGGACCCGGGGAGATACTATAGCCCTAATTCTGGCAGTACCCGAAACGAGATTCGCTTTAACGGCGGAACTCGCCGTCCAGTGAGCACCCGGAGCCAGGGGAGTTTGGATCATGGGTAGGGCAGGAGTAAAAGTGAACGTATACCCCGAACTCTGCATTTGTTTCATGAAGAGGCCGTTTGAATAGACCTGATACCAGATGCTTCCTGAAATGCCGGGAAGGACCTGCAAATCTACATAGGAAGGCTGAGCAAAGCTCGTCGTGTCGAGGGAGATATCATCCGTTTGAGTCTGGACGACTCCGCTGAGATATGTTACTCGGGCTTCCTCATGGTTTCCCGCCTGCATTCCAAAGTAATCCAAATAATGGGCGAAAAGGGCTGTTATGGTGTGGTCCGACACTATGTTGCTGAAGGTATAGGTCGATGGATAGACCGATGGACCTCCAGCAGTCGCTCCATCAACGATCAGCGCTATCAACTGGTAGCCGGGGTCGGGGGCGGCGGTGAAGGTCAGCGAACTGCCCGCGGACACTGGGATTGCACCCTCGGGTGTGATGGCTCCTCCGGCTGCTGCCGAAGCCGTCATGG